>CAJLYN010000026.1 GCA_905210875.1 uncultured Bacteroides sp.
AGAGGTATCGGCAACGGTATATCGTTTATCATCTTGGTTGGTATCATCGCCCGTCTGCCGCAGGCACTTGTGCAGGAATTTGTCATGCGTACGGCTTCCACTTCGGGCGGTCTTGTCATGTTCCTGGCCGAAATTGTCTTCCTGCTTCTTGTGATAGCAGCTTCGATACTTTTGGTACAAGGTACCCGCAAAATTCCCGTGCAATACGCTAAACGTGTGGTTGGCAACAAACAGTATGGCGGAGCCCGCCAGTATATCCCCCTTAAGGTGAATACCGCCGGTGTGATGCCTATCATCTTTGCCCAAGCCATCATGTTTATCCCCATTGCACTGGTAGGTTTCTCGGCCGACAATGCCAACAGCCGTTTCATGCAATCGTTCATGAACAATACCGGATTCTGGTATAACTTTGTATTTGCCGTGTTGATTATCATCTTCACCTATTTCTATACGGCAGTAACGGTACAACCCAACCAGATGGCCGAAGACATGAAGCGTAACAACGGCTTCATTCCCGGTGTAAAACCCGGTAAGAAAACGGCAGCATACATCGACTCCATTATGTCGCGTATCACATTGCCCGGTTCGATATTCCTTGCTATTGTGGCCATCATGCCTGCATTTGCACAGATTGCCGGCATCAGTGCAGAGTTCTCCCAATTCTTCGGTGGAACATCTCTCCTGATTCTGGTGGGTGTGGTCTTGGATACCTTGCAGCAAATCGAAAGTCATTTGATGATGCGTCACTACGACGGATTGTTGAAATCGGGACGTATTAAAGGACGTTCCGGTTCGATAGCCGCATACTAATAAGGTAAAGCATAGCGATGATTTATCTTAAAACCGACGAAGAAATAGAATTATTGCGTGAGAGTAATCTCCTGGTTGGTCAAACACTTGGCGAACTTGCCAGGTGGGTGGCCCCGGGAGTTACCACACTTCAACTCGATCATATTGCCGAAGAGTTTATCCGCGATCATCAGGCTGTCCCCGGTTTTCTCGGATATGCCGGGTATCCCAATACCTTGTGCGTTTCGGTCAATGAACAGATTGTCCACGGTATTCCGTCGGACTACGCGTTGAAAGATGGCGATGTCGTGTCGATTGATTGCGGTGTCGTAAAGAACGGTTTCAATGGCGATTCGGCTTATACGTTCGAGGTGGGTGAAGTACCCTACGAGGTGAGACGATTGCTCAAAACCACCAAGGAGTCTCTCTACTTGGGAATAGAGCAGGCCATCGAGGGAAAGCGCATAGGTGATATCAGCAATGCGATACAGACCTATTGCGAGCATCGGGGCTATTCGGTCGTACGCGAGTTGTGCGGCCACGGAGTAGGAAAGAAGCTCCACGAAGAGCCCGAAGTTCCCAATTACGGCCGCCGGGCTGCGGACCGTTGCTGAAAAACGGCATGGTCATAGCCATCGAACCGATGATAAACCTGGGCTCACGCAATATCGTCGTCGAGAAAGACGGGTGGACGACACGGACAAAAGACCGCAAACCCTCGGCACACTTCGAGCACACCATAGCAATTCGCGAAGAGGGCGCCGATGTGTTGTCGACCTTTCGCTATGTGGAAGAAGCATTGGGAATACCTATAACAAAGTAACCTTATATATGGCAAAACAGGCTGCAATAGAGCAAGACGGAGTAATCGTAGAAGCGTTGTCGAATGCAATGTTTCGCGTTGAGTTGGAAAACGGGCACGAAATTACGGCCCACATTTCCGGAAAAATGAGAATGCATTACATCAAAATCCTGCCCGGAGACAAGGTGAAAGTCGAAATGTCGCCTTACGACTTGACCAAAGGGCGAATCTCATTCAGATACAAATAAAAAAAATCGCGATATGAAAGTAAAAGCATCATTGAAGAAGCGTACGCCCGACTGTAAAATCGTAAGAAGAAAGGGCCGCTTGTATGTTATTAACAAGAAAAATCCTAAGTATAAACAACGTCAAGGATAATTTTATTATTTTTGCACACTAATTCTACGACTATATGGCAATAAGAATAGTAGGTGTTGACCTGCCCCAGAACAAGAGAGGCGAAATCGCCTTGACCTATATCTACGGAATAGGTCGCAGTGCGGCAAATACCATTTTGGCAAAAGCCGGCATTGACAAAGACATCAAAGTAAAAGACTGGAATGATGACCAGGCCGCCAAAGTGCGTGAAATCATTGGCGCAGAGTATAAAGTAGAGGGTGATCTCCGTTCGGAAGTCCAACTCAATATCAAACGCCTTATGGATATCGGTTGTTATCGTGGTGTACGCCATCGTAACGGCCTTCCCGTGCGTGGACAGAGCACCAAAAACAATGCACGTACCCGCAAAGGCAAGAAGAAAACCGTTGCAAACAAGAAAAAAGCTACTAAATAATAAATAAGTATGGCAAAAAAGACAGTCGCAGCAAAGAAGAGAAACGTCAAAGTTGAAGCCATGGGCCAACTTCACGTGCACTCTTCGTTCAACAACATCATCGTAGCCCTTGCCAATGCCGAAGGACAGATCATCTCTTGGTCGTCGGCTGGAAAAATGGGTTTCAGAGGATCGAAGAAAAATACTCCCTATGCCGCTCAGATGGCCGCACAGGATTGTGCAAAAGTTGCCTATGACCTTGGCTTGAGAAAAGTAAAGGCTTATGTAAAGGGCCCCGGAAACGGTCGTGAGTCGGCTATCCGTACAGTGCACGGAGCCGGTATCGAAGTAACCGAGATTATCGATGTTACGCCGCTGCCTCATAACGGATGTCGTCCTCCTAAAAGACGTAGAGTATAATTCACTCTTAACCTTGTCGAGTCACAGGCGGTGAATAAGATTGCAATCAAATCCTCTCTGCAATCGCGGCTGCACCTATTGCGATTCACATCAATATAAAATTTAAAAATCTACTAAAATGGCAAGATATACCGGACCTAAAACAAAGATTGCCCGTAAATTTGGTGAGCCTATTTTCGGACCCGATAAAGTACTTTCCAAGAAGAACTATCCCCCGGGACAGCATGGCGTAAACAAAAGAAGAAAAACCTCGGAGTACGGTATCCAGCTTCGGGAGAAACAAAAAGCCAAATATACTTACGGTGTACTCGAAAGACAATTCCGTATCCTCTTTGAGAAAGCCTCGCGCACCAAAGGTATCACGGGTGTCGTTTTGTTGCAACTCCTCGAAGCCCGTCTCGACAACGTCGTTTATCGTATGGGCATAGCTCCTACCCGTGCCGCAGCCCGTCAGATGGTATCGCACCGTCATATTACGGTCGACGGCAAAGTGGTGAACATTCCTTCCTACTCGGTTCGTCCCGGCCAAATCGTAGCCGTGCGCGAAAAATCGAAGTCGCTGGAAGTTATCGGAGATACCCTTTCGGGATTCAACCACAGCAAATATCCTTGGATTGAGTGGGACGAAAACATCAAGGGCGGCAAGTTCCTGCACATGCCCGAACGTGAAGATATTCCCGAAAATATCAAAGAGCAGTTGATCGTTGAGTTGTACTCTAAATAATAATTAGTCCATGTCGATATTAGCATTTCAGAAACCCGATAAAGTCCTCATGCTCGAGGCCGACGCGTCATTCGGTAAATTCGAATTCCGTCCCTTGGAGCCCGGCTATGCCGTTACCATCGGTAACGCCCTGCGCCGTATCCTCCTCAACTCTCTTGAAGGCTTTGCCATTACATCGATTCGCATCAGTGGTGTTGAGCATGAATTCTCTACCATACCTGGTGTCATTGAAGATGTAACCAATATTATTCTCAACCTTAAAAAGGTGAGATTTAAACAAATCGTCGAAGAAATTGAGACCGAGAAGGTTTCGATTTCGGTATCGGGAACCGATGTGTTCAAAGCCGGAGATATAGGTAAAAACCTTACCGGATTTGAAGTGCTGAATCCCGACTTGGTGATTTGCAACATGGATGAGAGCGCAAACTTCCAAATCGAACTCAATATCAACAAGGGTCGTGGTTATGTTCCCGCCGATGAGAACCGTAATCCCGGTGACCCTGTCGATTTGATTGCCATCGATTCTATTTTTACGCCTATCCGCAATGTAAAATACATCCAGGAGAACTTCCGTGTTGAGCAGAAAACCGACTACGAAAAACTGATTCTCGAAATTACCACCGACGGATCGATTCACCCGAAAGACGCTTTGAAAGAAGCCGCCAAAATCTTGATTCATCATTTCATGTTGTTCTCCGACGAAAAAATTACGCTCGAAACGACAGATGCTGATGGCAACGAAGAGTTTGACGAAGAGGTACTGCACATGCGTCAGTTGCTCAAAACAAAGCTCGTCGATATGGACCTCTCGGTTCGTGCGTTGAACTGCCTCAAATCGGCCGATGTCGAAACTCTCGGCGAACTGGTTGTTTTCAACAAAACCGACCTGCTTAAATTCCGCAACTTCGGTCGTAAGTCGCTTACCGAACTCGATGAGTTACTGGCCAGCCTCAACCTTTCTTTCGGAATGGATATCTCGAAGTATAAATTAGATAAAGAGTAATAACGATGAGACACAATAAAAAATTCAACCACTTAGGACGCACCAAATCTCACAGAGATGCTCTGCTCTCCAATATGGCGACTTCGCTGATTCTTCACAAAAGAATCTTTACGACTTTGGCTAAAGCCAAGGCGTTGAGAGTATATGTTGAGCCTCTGATCAACCGTTCCAAAGAAGACACCACTGCTTCGCGTCGTGTCGTATTCAGCTACCTGCAAAGCAAAGAAGCCGTTACCGAGCTTTTCAAGAATATTGCTGAGAAAGTAGCCGACCGTCCCGGAGGTTACACCCGTATTCTTAAAACAGGAAACCGCTTGGGCGACAATGCCAAGACCTGCTTTATTGAGCTTGTTGACTACAACGAAAATATGTTGAAAGAAAAAACAGCCAAGAAGAGCCGTACCCGTCGCTCGAAAAAGGCTGCTGCTGCACCTGCTGCTGAAGCACCTGCCGCTGAGACTCCTGCTACCGAAGCACCTGCTGCCGAGGCTCCCGCAGAGAAGTAACTATATTTTCAGCTTGATAGTAAAAACGAGTATCGGATTTTCCGATACTCGTTTTTTTGTGCCGTGAAGTAGATAGTATTTTTCCCCTTGGAGGTTGCTGCGTACGGGTGGACCCTTTTTCTGCAGCCTTCCCGTGGAAGGATTACCTCCTTTGGGGAACCTCACTTTCTACAGCTTTTTGTGCGTTTCTTCTGCCATTAAAACATAGTCCCACTCAACGATGCAACGAGAGAAGACGCAAGGGCATGGTGTATCTCTTGCCAACCGTGGTGGTGCCATGATTTGTAGTACTGGGAACTTACCGACCGGTGAGTATCCACACCTTGGCTCTCTCTATAATGGTATCAATGCCCTTCTCAATATCTTCGCTGAGGAGTTGTGCGGCAATGTCGGGCTCGATACCGAATTCGGTATGTTCTTTCTGCGTGTTGTATATAGGCGAGGCCGAGAACCGGATTACCCAGCCGTTGGGCAACTCCGATGAGAAGGGCAGACCGCTGCCTCCTCCTGTGCGGTCGCCGATGATGCACACTTGTGGCAGGTTGCTCATGACCGATACGAAGTCGTTGGTGGCGCTGTAACATTTGCGATTGGTGAGAATGGCTACCGGCTTGGCAAAGTGCATGCGGTCGGCGTCGGCACTCTTCTGCGTGACGGGATATAGTTGCGAGAAGTCGTTGTGTCCGGGGCCGGTTTTGTGTTGTATGTAGCCGCTGGTAAATTCGTCGGTGGTAAATCGTGCGGCCAGTTGCTGTACGGTCGAGAGTTGCCCTCCGCCATTGTTTCTGACGTCGATGATGATCCCGTCGCACGAGGAGAATGCCAGCAGTACCTCGTCGAGGTTGCCGTCGCCTATGGGGTCAGAGAAGCTCTCGTAGTAGATGTATCCGATGTTGCAGTCGTCGAGTACGCGGTAGTAGAGGCTCGATGCAATCTGGTAGTCGGGCTGATGCAGGTAGTTTTCCATGACCAGCGTGCGGTCGAAGTTGGAAGGGTAGTCTTCAAACCAGTCCCAGTAACGGGCCACGTCAAAGGCCGAGGAGAGATTGACATGACCGTCTTTCAGTTCGTCGAGCATCTCGGCCATAACACCGAACAACTCTTTGTCGGTCATCTCATCGTCGAGTCGGGCTCGGTAGGAGGTGTAGACATCGTCCCAGTCGATGTTTTTGTAGGCAAAGAAACAGTACCGTTGGTCGAGAATGGTCCATAATGCGTCGAAGTTGCCGTAGGGCGTCTGGTCAAATTCCTCTTCGGGCGAACAGGCTGTCGTGCCGGCTACCAGGCAGATGGCTGCCAGCAGAAGGTATATGCCTATGTGCTGTAATCTTTTCATGCTTCGGTTTAATAGTAGGCCGACAGGGACGTGGCTCCCTGGCTGTTTTTAAGACGGGTGATGGAGGTGGCTACGCCGATGACGAATGCATTGGAGTAATGGAAGTAGTCGAGGTGATTGGCACGGCTGCTGCGTATGCGGTTGTCGTAGCCGATGCGCAGGGCCGCGCGGCCTATGGGTATTTCGACGGTGAAGAGGTTGTTCATGTCGAAACGGTTGTGCCACGACCCGCACTTGACGATGCCTGCGCGGTTGCCCAGGTAGAAGATTTCGTAGTAGCTCTCACCGTATCCCGGCGAGAAGAAGAGCGACACAACCGGGAGCGAGAGTTGGTATCGCAGTGTGACGGGCAGGCGGCCCAGATGCAGGGTGTAGGTGAGCATTTCAGAGAATCCCAGTGAGAGATTGACCTTGGCGGCAGCGGGGTTGTTGGAGTTGCTGGGGTTGTAGAGAGCCCCTCCCGAGAGTTCGATTTCTCCACCGGTGCGCCAGGTGAGCCCACAGGGGAAGCGCAAGGTGTAGAGTTGCCCGTAGCTGTAATCGAGCATGGCCGAGATGAGATGTCCGTTGCTTGACGTCCCGAAAGCATTTGATGCCGAGGCGTCGATGCGATGCCGCATGACCCAGCGATTTCCCCCAAAAGGTAGAACCCTCATTCGTTCGTGCATAAGTCCCCATTCATCCCCTTTGTAGTTACTGATGGAGAGATAACTGTCGTGCAGTGTGCTTCTTCCGGCGAGAAGTGAGGTCGATACGAATACCGGCCGTTCCTTTCGGGTGTTGCTATCCGTTTCGACCTTTTGGGCATATAGGTTGTTCATCCATACGTTCCCTATGAAAGTGAGCAACAAGGCTATCGGTCTGAGACATTGGTACATCATGGCCGGTTGTGGATTGAGTGATCAGAAGAGCGAACTTTGTCCGTTTTCGTTGGGCTCGGGGTTGAAGGTGGGCATTTCTTCCTGCGGCTCTTCGACAGTCGGCTCTTCGTGGCGTGTCGGTTCGAGCTCAGTGATACTTTCGACGGTATAGGTGGTCAGTCGTTTCCCTTTGGCCCGGAAGCTTTTCACGCCGATGAAGTCGGCTGCTTCGAGGGTGAGGGGCTCTCTGAATGCATCGTCTCCCCCAAATTTTATCTCAATGCGGGGATAAGGCTCTGTCGAGAGCAGTATCAATCGCGATTGAGAATTGTCTCCAATGAAGCTCTGTTTCTTGGCCGAAGCTTCAAACAGGAAGCGTTTGAGGTAGGGGTAGCCTTGGTCGGCATCGAAGAGGGCGGCTGTCCACACCCGCTCGGGGGTGAATTTCTCGATGCGGAGAATGTCGGGGTCGTAGTGGTTGCCGGCGTCGAACGAGGGGGGGTAGAAGCTGCCGTTGCGGAGAATGACAAGAATCTGCTCGCCGCTGTGGAACTCGCCGAGGTACTCGCCGCGGCCGTCGTAGTTGAGGCGTAGCACGTCGTGGTCGAACCATACCTGCCGCCCGCCGAGGGTCGAGCCCCCGCGTTCTTTCAGCGAGATGCGGTGTATCTCGTTGTGGGTAACGATGTTGCCCATCGATTGCCGTCCCTTGATGGCGATGCTGCTGAAATCTTTTTCGATGAATGGTGTTTTCAGGCGGGGCTTCGGCTTGAACACGATTTTCAGTATCTCGGCTTCGCCGTTGGCATTGGCGCTGAACCACACCACCTTGGAGCCCGGTGTGCCCTGGGTGAGATCGTATTCCTTGTCGCGGGTAATGCCTGTGACGGCGAAGCGTTTCATGTAGTGAAGACCCTCTTTGCCGTTGCGGTATATGACGTTGTAGATGGTGCGTGTGTCGTTGCGTTTGAATACGTTGAGGTAGAGAATGTTTTTACCGACAAACATCTTCTCGCTCACCTTCACGACCTTGTATTTGCCGTCTTTGTAGAAGATGATGATGTCGTCGATGTCGGAGCAGTTGCATACAAACTCGTCGCGCTTCAATCCGGTGCCGATGAAGCCCTCGTCGCGGTTGATATAGAGTTTCTCGTTGGCCTCGACGACCTTGGCCGCCTCGATGGCATCGAAACTGCGTATGGTGGTGCGACGGGGATAGGCGGCCCCGTATTTCTCTTTCAGGTGACGGAACCAGCGTATCGTGAAGTCGGTCATGTGGGCGAGGTTGTTGTCTATCTCTTCGATGTCGGCCTTGATGGCGGCAATCTGCCTGTCGGTCTTGTCGGCGTTGAATTTCAAGATGCGGGCCATCTTTATCTCCATGAGGCGGAGTATGTCGTCGCGGGTGATTTCGCGAAGGAAATCCTTCTTGAATGGGTCGAGCCGACGGTCGATGTGGGCCACGGCCTCGTCCATGGTGGCACTCTCTTCAAAGTCTTTGTCTTTGTAGATACGCTCCTCGATGAAGATTTTTTCGAGCGAGAGGAAGTGCAGCGACTCGCACAACTCGTCGCGCTGTATGCGCAACTCGGCTTGCAGCAACGCTTTGGTGCGGTCGGTGTTGCGGCGCAGCACCTCGCTCACCGAGAGGAAGAGCGGCTTGTTGTCGCATATCACGCAGCAGTTGGGCGACAGGCTCACCTCGCAGTCGGTAAAGGCATAGAGAGCGTCGATGGCTTTGTCCGACGAGGTGCCGGCCTGTAAATGCACGAGTATCTCGGCCTGCGCGGCGGTGATGTCGTCGATTTTCCGTATCTTTATTTTTCCTTTGTCGTTGGCTTTCAGTATTGAGTCGATGATGACGGGTGTCGTTTTCCCGTAGGGAATCTCGGTGATGGCCAGGGTGCGCTGGTCACGTTTCTCGATTTTGGCGCGCACCTTGACCGAACCGCCCCGTTCACCGTCGTTATAACGAGAGACGTCGATGAATCCGCCGGTCTGAAAGTCGGGATAGAGTGTAAACGGATCGCCTTGCAGGTAGGCGATGGAGGCGTCGAGCAGTTCATTGAAGTTGTGGGGCAGAATTTTGACCGAGAGGCCCACGGCGATACCTTCTACGCCCTGAGCCAGCAGGAGCGGGAACTTGGTGGGCAGCGTGATGGGCTCTTTGTTGCGACCGTCGTAGGAGGGGCGCCATTCGGTGATTTTGGGGCTGTACAGGGTTTCGAGGGCAAACTTGGTGAGCCGTGCTTCGATGTATCGGCCGGCAGCGGCACCTGCACCGGTGAGTATGTTACCCCAGTTTCCCTGGCAGTCGATGAGCAATTCCTTCTGTCCCAGTTTGACGAGTGTCTCGTATATCGAGGCATCGCCGTGGGGGTGAAACTTCATGGTCTCGCCTACGATGCTGGCCACCTTGTTGTTGCGGCCGTCTTCCATGCGCTTCATGACATGGAGTATGCGTCGCTGGACTGGCTTCAATCCGTCTTCGATATGGGGAACGGCGCGTTGCAGGATAACGTAGGAGGCATAGTCGAGAAACCAGTCTTGGTACATGCCGGTAAGTTGCAACTTGATGTCGGCTTTGTCTCCCTCGGGTATTTTGTAGGAAGAGTGGCTCTCGGTAGAGTCGGCCTCGTCGTTGGCGAGGTTGGCTGTGGGGTTATCTTTCTCTTCGTCGTTCATAGAGGCTGAGTTAATGTAGAAAAAAGAACAGAAATGTTCTCACTTTAAATATTTTTAGGTACGGAAAGTAAGAACCTCCTGCAAAAATACAAATTTAATCGGAAAAAATCATTTACTTTGCAGATTATTAGCGGGACTCGGTGTCCCGGCTTGATTCAAAAAACAGAGACAAAAATTATGGCACAGCAAGAAGATGTTTTTAAAAAACTGATTTCGCATTGTAAAGAATATGGGTTCGTCTTCCCGTCGAGCGAAATATACGATGGCCTCAGCGCCGTCTATGATTACGGGCAGATGGGAGTGGAACTGAAAAATAATATCAAGAAATACTGGTGGGACAGCATGGTGTTGCTGCACGAAAATATCGTGGGTATCGACTCGGCGATTTTCATGCACCCGACCATCTGGAAAGCATCGGGTCACGTCGATGCCTTTAACGACCCTCTTATCGACAATAAGGACTCCAAGAAACGCTATCGCGCCGATGTGCTCATCGAAGACCTGATAGCCAAGATGGACGAGAAAATCGAGAAGGAGGTGGAGAAGGCCGCCAAGCGTTTCGGCGATAATTTCGACGAGGCTCTTTTCCGTCAGACCAATCCCCGCGTGCAGGAGCACATCGCCAAACGCGATGAGTTGCACGCCCGTTATGCCAAGGCTATGAACGAGAACAATCTTCCCGAGTTGCGCCAAATCATTCTCGATTATGAAATTGCCTGCCCTCTGAGCGGTACCCGCAACTGGACCGACGTTCGTCAGTTCAATCTTATGTTCTCGACCGAGATGGGCTCCACAGCCGATGGTACGATGAAAATATATCTTCGCCCCGAGACCGCTCAAGGTATCTTTGTCAACTACCTTAATGTGCAGAAGACCGGCCGTATGCGTATTCCCTTCGGTATCGCCCAGATAGGAAAGGCTTTCCGCAATGAAATCGTAGCCCGTCAGTTCATCTTCCGTATGCGTGAGTTTGAACAGATGGAGATGCAATTCTTTGTACGCCCCGGAGAAGAGCTCAAATGGTTTGCCAAGTGGAAAGAGACCCGTCTCAAATGGCACAAGGCCCTCGGTCTCGGAGATGAGAAATATCGTTTCCACGACCACGAAAAGCTGGCTCACTATGCCAACGCTGCGACCGACATCGAGTTTGAGATGCCGTTCGGTTTCAAAGAGGTGGAGGGCATTCACTCGCGTACAAACTTTGACTTGTCGAACCATGAGAAATACTCCGGCAAGAAGTTGCAGTATTTCGACCCCGAACTCAACGAGTCGTATGTGCCCTATGTCATCGAAACCTCCATCGGTGTAGACCGTATGTTCCTGAGCGTAATGGCCGGCTCGTATTGCGAAGAGCAGTTGCCCGACGGCGAGACTCGCGTGGTATTGCGCCTGCCGGCAGCATTAGCTCCTATCAAGCTGGCTGTTTTACCGTTGGTGAAAAAAGACGGTCTGCCCGAGAAAGCCCGTGAGATTATGGATATGCTGCGTTTCGATTTCAGATGTCAATACGACGAAAAAGATTCCATCGGCAAGCGGTATCGTCGGCAGGATGCTGTCGGAACGCCGTTCTGCGTAACGGTCGACCACGATACGCTCACCGACAACTGTGTAACGATACGTTTCCGCGATACCATGGAACAGCAACGGGTGCCTATCTGCGAATTGGCTCAGATTATTGGCGAGCAGGTGTCGATGAAATCGCTCTTGCGTAAAATTGCGAACGATTGATTTATTTTTAAGCATAAACGTATGAAAAAAGGATATATCGTGGCAGGCGTGATCCTGCTTATCGTGATTATCGTCGTGGTCATGGGGGTAGGTACCTACAATACCATGGTGGCCGGCGAAGAGACAATAGGTGGAGAGTGGGCCAAAGTCGAAGCCCAATATCAGCGTCGCAATGACCTGATACCGAATCTGGTATCGACGGTGAAAGGCTATGCAGCGCACGAGCAGTCGACTCTCGAGGCTGTGGTGTCGGCTCGTGCCAAGGCCACACAGGTAACCCTCTCGGCCGATAACCTTACGCCCGAAAACCTGGAAGCCTTCCAGGCTGCACAAGGCGAGTTGTCGGGGGCGTTGTCGCGCCTGCTGGCTGTTGCCGAGAATTATCCCGACTTGAAGGCCAACGAGAATTTCCGTGATTTGCAGGCTCAGCTCGAAGGCACCGAAAATCGCATTGCCGTGGCTCGTACACGCTATTCCGAGGCAGTGAAAAGCTATAATGTAATGATTCGTCGTTTCCCGGCTTCGATTATCGCCTCGATGTTCGGTTTCGAAAAGAAACCTCAGTTTACCGCAGCTGAGGGTGCCGAAGTGGCTCCTGTCGTTAAATTTTAATCAAGAACCCAACGATATTCATACACATGGAAAAAGCAAGAAACTTTTTTCTTTCGTTGCTGTCGTGTTGCTTGCTGGCCATGACAGCCTGCAACGACGATGTTGAAGATACGGTTTCCCAATATCTGGATTGGAACAACGAAAATGTGGCTTATTTCGAGGCCGCCAAGTTGGAAACCGATGCTGATGGTAAGCGGGTGTATGATGTCGTGTCGCCCAATTGGGACCCGTCGAGTTGTGTCTTGATGCATTACTACAAGCGTGGTACAGGGACGGTATCGCCCTATTACACCAGTTTTGTCAAGGTGTGCTATAAGGGTCAACTGATCGATGGCACGGTCTTTGACGCTACTTACCAAAGTCCCTCTAACCCCATGACGGCTAAGATATCATCTCTCGTCGACGGTTGGGCCGTGGCCATGGAACATATGCACGTGGGAGACTCGTGTCGGGGCATTATCCCCCAGAATCTTGGATACGGTGTGCAGTCGAGAGGTAGCATAAAACCCTACTCGACACTGATATTCGACATTAAGTTGATGGAGATTGTCCGTCAGTAAGACAAAAAACGTTCGGGAGTATGGAATGGTGCACTCCTGTATCGATAGTCGCCCAACAAGGAGCCGTAACACATCATCACCGCATGATGCTGTTCGGCTCTTGTTTTGCCGAGTATATGGGTGCGCGGCTGCTGGAATATCATTTCCCGGTCGATGTAAACCCGTTTGGAATACAATACAATCCCTCTTCCATTGCTGCATTGATTGAACGGCTGATGAGCGGAGAACCTTTTACCGGTGAAGAACTTTTCCGTGACGGTAATCTGTGGCACAGTTTCTCCCATCATTCGAGCTTCTCCCATACCGACAAGGCACTCTGTCTGCAACAGATTAACGACCGACTGCTTCCGGCTGCGGCTTTGCTGGCCGAGGCCGACTATCTGATACTTACGTGGGGCACATCCTGGGTATATACCTTGGCCGATGACGGCCGTGTCGTTGCCAATTGTCACAAGTTGCCTGCCTCCCGTTTTGTGCGGCGGCAACTGTCGGTCGACGAGATGTACGACATCTGGTGTCCGTTGCTCAGGCGGCTGTTTGACCTCAATCCCCGTTTGCGGGTATGGTTTACCGTGAGTCCGGTGCGGCATCTCAAAGACGGGGCCCATGGCAACCAGTTGAGCAAGGCCGCCCTGCTGCTCTTTACCGACAGGCTGTGCCGTGCTTTCCCTGACCGTTGCGATTATTTCCCTGCCTACGAAATCGTGCTCGACGAGTTGCGTGACTATCGTTTCTACGATACCGACATGGCCCACCCTTCGTCGCAGGCTGTCGACTATGTGTGGGAAAAATTCTCCGATACCTATTTCGACGAGAATACCCGAGCGGTCAACCGTGAATGGGCCCGAGTGTTGCAGGCATTGCGTCATCGGCCGCTGACTCCCGATCGCGAAACCTACCGGAAATTTGTCATGCAAAATATTCTTAAACTCGAAAATTTCCGCAAAAAATATGCTTTCTTTGATGTGACCGAAGAGCTAACTGCCGCCAGGCGGCTGCTCGCAACATTAGAGTCCGATGAAATATGATATAACTGAGATTGCCAAAATTGTGCGGGCCGATTTCACTCCCGGCCAGAATAGTTCTGTTTCGGTGTTGCTTACCGATAGTCGCTCACTTACTTTCCCCGAAGAAACCCTCTTTTTTGCGCTTGTTACCGAACGTAACGACGGGCATCGCTATATCGGTGATTTGTATCGTAAGGGGGTGCGTAATTTTGTCGTGAGCACGCTCCCTGCCAATGCCGGAGAGATGGCCGATGCCAATTTCCTGCTTGTGTCCGACACCTTGCAGGCTTTGCAGGCTCTTGCTGCTGCGCATCGTCGCCGTTTCCATATTCCCGTGATAGGCATTGCCGGCAGCAACGGAAAGACTGTGGTCAAGGAGTGGCTCTACCAGCTTCTGTGCGACGATTACACCATGGTGCGTTCGCCTCGCAGCTATAATTCACAGATAGGCGTACCCCTCTCGGTGTGGGAAATCGACGAACATACCCAACTGGCCGTGATAGAGGTGGGCATATCCAAGAGTGGAGAGATGGGACGTCTCGAACCTATCGTGCAACCCACGGTAGGTATTCTTACCAATGTGGGCGAAGCGCATCAGGAAGGTTTTTTCTCGATACAGGAGAAATGCGAAGAAAAACTCTCGCTCTTCCGTCGTTCCGATGCCATCATCTACGATGGCGACAATCCCATCGTAACCGAGGCCTTCAACAAGATGTGCATGGGTACCCGCGAGATAGCTTGGTCTCATGTCGACATTGATGCCCCTCTCTATATCTCCCGCATTGAGAAGCGAGAGCAATCGACTCATGTAGAGTATATTTATTTGCGGGCCAAAAGCAGTTTTACCATACCTTTTGTCGAAGACGGAGCCATACAAGATGCCATACACTGCCTGGCGGTGATGCTCTACCTTGGCACCGACCCGGAGATTATTGCCCGACGCATGAGCCGTCTCGAACCCATTGCCATGCGCATGGAGGTAAAAGAGGGTATCAACAACTGTCTGCTCATCAACGACAGTTACAACTCCGACATCAACTCGCTCGACATTGCACTCGATTTTCAGTCGCGACGTTCGGCAGCGCAGTCGATGCGACGCACTCTCATACTCTCTGATATTCTGCAATCGGGTGTCCCCTCGGACGAACTGTATGAACGGGTGGCCGAGCTGGTGCGACGCAAGGGCGTACAGAGGCTGGTGGGTATCGGTTATGAAATCATGGCCCACGCCGCGCTCTTTGACGTGGAGAAGGAATTTTATGCCACGACCGATGAGTTTCTGCAATCGGGCCGTGCCGACCACTTCTCACGCGAACTGATTCTGATAAAGGGAGCTCGTAAGTTCCATTTTGAGTCGATATGCGAAGCTCTCGAACTGAAACAGCACGAGACCATACTCGAAGTCAATCTCGATGCCGTTGTCCACAACTACAACTTCTACAAGGAGAAGTTGCGCCCCACCACTCGCGTGATATGCATGGTGAAGGCCTTCGGCTATGGTGTCGGCTCCTATGAGTTGGCCAAGACGCTGCAAGACCGTGGTTGTGATTGTCTTGCCGTGGCTGTGGCCGACGAGGGCGCCGAGTTGCGCAAGCAGGGCATTACGATGCCCATCATGGTGATGAATCCCGAGATGTCGAGTTTTCACACGCTCTTCCGCTATGACCTTGAACCCGAGGTGTACAGCTTCAAGCTCTTCGATGCCCTGCTTGTCGAGGCACGCCGTCAGGGATTGCTGCATTACCCCGTACACATAAAGATAGACTCGGGCATGCACCGCCTCGGTTTCGAAGAGAAAGACATGCCTTTGCTGGCCGAACGCCTTTCGTCGCAAGATACCCTTTCGGCCCGCTCGGTATTCTCTCATTTTGCCGGGAGCGATGAGGCCTGCTTCGACGACTATACCTACCGGCAGATAGCCATTTTCTCCCGCTGTGCCGATGCCGTGCAGGCGGCCTCACCCCACCGGGTGTTGCGCCATATCCTCAACACGGCCGGTATAACCCGCTTTACCGACTATCAGTTCGATGCCGTGCGTCTCGGTATCGGCCTGTATGGTATTTCTCCCTATGGCGATAACCGGGGCTTGCGCACTGTCAGTTCGTTGAAAACGACCATTCTTCAAATCCGCGATTTGGAGGCCGGAGAGACGGTGGGGTACAGTCGTCGCGGACTGCTTACCCGCCCTTCGCGCATAGCAGCCATACCCATCGGGTATGCCGACGGTTACGACCGGCATCTCGGAAACGGCCGGGGCTGTGTCGTTGTCAATGGCAAACGCGCTCCCATCGTGGGAAACATCTGTATGGATGTAACCCTTATCGATGTAACCGGTATTGACTGCAAGGAGGGCGACAGGGTCGAGATATTCGGCGAGCAACTCCCCGTCGAAGAGTTGGCCGGCTGGCTCGGGACCATTCCCTATGAGATACTTACCTCGGTATCATCGCGAGTGAAACGGGTCTATTATAGGGAGTAACCCGGAGTGAGCGCCTAAAAAAACAGCCGATGTATTGCCTAATTCACAAACTTCGTGTACCTTTGCGAAGTCTGCTACCTGCGGATGTGGTGTAATTGGTAGCCACGCCAGACTTAGGATCTGGTGACGAAAGTCGTGTAGGTTCGAGTCCTATCATCCGCACATAAAGCGAAGCCGCTGCGACATGTTCGCAGCGGCTTCGCTTTTTTTGAAGGAGCCCGTGCC
>CAJLYN010000027.1 GCA_905210875.1 uncultured Bacteroides sp.
CCCCCGCCTGCAACAACGCTTAAACGAGAGCCTGCCCGAAGCCCTGCGCAACGACGAGAGCCTCGGCCGGAAAATCGAACGGGCCTACCGCGATGCCGCCCAAAAGACCGGCCGCGGCGATGCCGCCAAAGGCGGATATGTCGAAATCGACTTCTGGGAAAACGACCCGGATAGTCAGGAGGAGAGCCGGGCCAAAGACAAGGCCCTTCGCCGCACGGCCGAGATACTGCGCAACCTGCAAGACCGGGGCATCGCCCTGCACGACATCGCCATACTGGTGCGCACCAAGGAAGAGGGCAACCGCATCGTACAGCACCTGCTGCACGAACAGTCGGCATCGGCCGACCCGCGCTACCGCTACGACGTCATCTCCGACGAAGCCCTCTACATCGGCAACTCGTCCACCGTACAGCTGGTCATCGCCCTGCTCAACTATATGAACACCCCGCACGACCCGCTCACCTGTTTCAAGGCCCGCTATCTGATGGAGACCGTCTATTTCAAGAAGAATCCCGACGGAGCCATTCCCGAAATATGCCGACAACTGCACGACGACTTGCCAAACGACCTGCTGGGGCGTGTCGAGACCTTCCGCGGCGAACCGCTTTATGAAATCTGCGAAAAAATCATCGACCTCTTCCCCTGCGACTCGACCGGCGAAGAGAATGTCTTTATTCAGGCTTTCCTCGACCTCGTACTGCAATATTCCGACAAGCGGTCGACAGACCTCAACTCCTTCCTCGTCTGGTGGCACGAGAAGGGAGCCACCCGCTCTCTCGCCACCTCGCAGGAGCAGGACGCCGTACGCATCATGACCATACACAAGTCGAAAGGACTTGAATTCAAGGTCGTCATCATACCTTTCTGCAATTGGACCATCGACCACCGACCCAACCACGCCCCCATATTGTGGGCTCCCACGGCCGCACCTTTCGACGAACTGCCCATCGTGCCGATAGCCTACCACGGTGACCTGGCCTCGACCCGTTATGCCCCCACCTTCTTTACCGAACAGATACATACCTACATCGACAATCTAAACCTCGCCTATGTCGCCTTTACGCGCGCCCGCGAAGAGTTGTACATCGGTGTGCCCAAGGTCATGGGATTCAACATCGGCACCCTGCTGCAACAATGCCTGGAAGAGCCGCTGCCTGCCCTGACGGTCGACGGGAAACCCTTTGCCGACCTCGCCGCCGGTTACGATGCGGCAAACGGCCGCTACACACAGGGTACCCCCGGCCACGACAGCAGCGCCGATCTCCGTCCGCCGGCTCCGGCCACGACGCCCTATCGGTCGACACCACCGGGCCGGCGCCTCCACCTGCGGCTCATGGGTCAGGATTTCTTCCGGCCCGAAGACCGCCGTCATCACGGAACGGTGTGCCACCGCGTACTCAGCACCATCACCACCGTCGACGACATAACGGCCGCCATACAGCAACACGTGCAGGCAGGCGAAATTTCGGCCGCCGAAGACGCCGAAATAGAGACCACCTTGCGGGAACAGCTGGCCGAGCCCGAAAAACTACGCTGGTTCAAGGCCGGTAACCGCGTACTCAACGAGCGCGACATTCTGCACCCGCGGCAAGGCCCCTCCCGCCCCGACCGCATCGTCATCGACGACGAAGGAGCCACGGTCATCGACTACAAATTCGGCGCCGAACGCCCCGGCTACCGCAAGCAGGTGGCCGGCTATATGCAGTTGCTCAAAGAGATGGGCTACAAAACCCGTGGATACATCTGGTATGTTCCTACCGGAAAAGTCGTTGCGGTCAACAGATAGCGTCATACTTTCTCAATACACGACACATCACCGAGAAGTAAACGAGCCATACGCCCGACACACACCGAGGACGGCACAAGGCCAGAACGCCCGCCGTACCTCACGCTATCGTCGGACTACAAAACTTGGCAACAAGATAAATAGAGAGAAAGAGAAACAAAACCTCAGCCCTTAACACCGAAAGACCTCGGATAAGGAGGGGAAAGAGATATGGCAGTGCCACAAGGGAGAGAGAACAAAAGACAAAAAAAGAAGGCACCGTTTGTCGATGCCTTCTGTCGGAGTTGCGGGAGCCGGACTCGAACCAGCGACCTTTGGGTTATGAGCCCAACGAGCTACCAACTGCTCCACCCCGCGATGTTTTTTCGTGGTGCAAAGATAGTACATCTATATACGTTTTGCAATACTACAATTGTTAAATATTGCTATTTTATATACTATATCTCTCAAGTATCTGTTGGACTGTCGTTTGCAGCCACCAATCACTCAAAGTAAAAGCTAAGCACCACCAACCGCGAGAAAGCACGGCTCACGGCCTGCGTGTACTTGATATCGAGCGGATCGACCAGGTCGGTGCGCTTATGACGCACCACATCGCTCAGACCGAAACAAAACTTCAACTCGGGAATCAACTTGAAGAAAGAGAGGTAGATGTCGCACCCTACCCCCACTTCGAGATAGGTATCGTAGGTATTGAGGCGCAGCAAATCGTTCCGTTTTTTTGAAATATCGACCGTAGGCGCCACTCCAACAATAAGATAGGGGCAGTAATTATTCAACCGTTTGGCACTGTATTTGAGACTCACCGGCATCGAAATGTAGGTCGATTTCAAATCGACCGTCCGCCGCGTATCGCTCTGTGCCTCCCTCAACTCTACCGTCTTGTTTCCGAACATGAGCGTCGGTGTAAAACGCAGATTGAGATACGGGCAAAGATAGAGGTCGCTCACCAGCCCCACATTGAATCCGGGTGAGAACGAGGGCACCTCGGCAAACCACGTCTCCCCATCGGCCGTTACCGCGCCGGTGTGCCGAATGGCCAAATCCTGCACATGAGCACCCACAGAAAAGCCAAAGTGTATGCGTCGCTGGTCGACAAACGGCAACCGCTGCAACTTCTGCTGCTGCCCCCATGCCGACACAACGGCCACCAGACCGACCAATATTATAAGCAACTTCTTCACGCCTTTTTTCTTAAAGTATGAATAGAACGAAAAATTAGACGGAATATTGCCAGCGTGAAAAAGAAAAAGAGGATTCTGCAAAAACAGTTCCGTTCAAAAAAGATTCAATTTAATTTGTCAGAAAAAAGAAAAACCGTACTTTTGCCAGACACATTACAACTAATTAGTACTAATTTTAAATTCAAAACTATGGCTTACGTTATTAGCGATGACTGCATTGCTTGCGGTACCTGCATGAGCGAATGTCCCTCCGACGCTATCTCCGAAGGCGATATCTACAAAATCAACCCCGACAAATGCGTTGATTGCGGTACTTGTGCCGATGCTTGCCCCACTGGTGCTATCCACCCGGGTGAATAATCCGCAGCAGAAAAAAATAAAAAGCCCCGATAAAACGGGGCTTTTTTTATAACCATTCCATCGCTTACTCCCTTGAGTAATTCAACATCGCCACTGTGGCCTCAAAGCCACCTTCCTCACATAGACATAGAAAAAGCCGGAATTAAATCCCGGCTTTTTCTATATCAGGCAAGAACAAATTGCTTACCGCACAACTACACGTGCCGTTTCGGTTCCGGCCACCACAATGTATATACCTTGCGGCATCTCCCATTCCATGCGGGAACCTTCCATAACCCGTTCTGCACATTTTACACCCGAAAGAGCATACACGGCTATGGTTTCCGACGGTTCTACGTTTTCCACAACGATACGTCCCGATGCGGCATAGACTTTAACAGGAGCTTCGGCAGCAGCCTCATCTATGGCCGATCCCTCCTTCGCCACGACATTTATCATTGTCGTCTTATAGGCACTGGCTCCGGTGAGTTTGGGGAAGAGCGTCGAAGTAATCTCGCAATACACCGCACTGTCGAGTGCCGATGTAAAGGTGGTTACTCCGTCGGATACGGTATAGGCTTCGGCCGGAACAGGAGTTCCGTAAGCATATTTCCAGGTATAGGTCGCTACGTCGTCGGCCGATACCAGGCTCGACAGGTCAAGCGATTCGCCCACCTCTATGCTTTCTCCCAGTTCATAGGCGGCCAGCGGCGCATAGTTATAGTTGCGCGGTGCCAATCGCGGCAGGGTGGCCGGGGTAAGGCGCGTGCCCGTGCAGGTCAGCGTCGTCTTCACACTGTCTACTTTCACCTCGGTTACCGGAGCATTCATGAAGAACAACGAGGTCATGACGCGGCCGCTCACATCGATAGATGTCATTCCGCCGTTGTTGAGATTGACAAACGTCAGGGATTCATAGGCGCTCAAATCAACGGCTCCCGTCAGATTCGGCAAGTTCAGTGCATACAGGTTGGCAAACGTCGTCGAGTTCTCGGGCCATACTACGCTGCTCAGCGGCGTGTTGTCCGACAGATAGAGGGTCTTCACCATAGTCTGGACACTTAAATCAACGGTTGCCAGTTCGTTTCCTTCGAGGTGAAGGGTCGACACCTGGGTGTTCTGGCTCAAATCGACACTCGTCAATTGGTTGTTATTCAGGTACAGGGTTTCCAACTGTGTCAAGGCGCTCACGTCAACACTTGTCAGTGCGTGGCTCGACAGGGTCAGGCTCGTCAGGTTTGTCACTTTCGACAAATCAATGGCCGAGATTTTCGAACCTTCGGTAGAGCCCAGCGTTTCAAACGAGGTCAGCAGGCTCGGGGTTGCATACAAGGTTACCGTGCCATTACCGGCTACCGTTCCCGATACGGTGGTGGGCCAGTCGACGTTGGGATCCGAGGCTATATTCTCATAGGCTTTCAACTCGCCATCACCCCAGTCGACGTTCAAGGTCTGCGACGGTTCGGCAAAATAGATGGAGAAGTCGAGCATCTTCCCTGCCTCTGCCGTTAATGTCAGCATCACCTCATTATTTGCTTTCAATACGGAAGCAAATAATACAAACATTAAAAAAAAGGTAATTTTTCTCATAGCAATCGAGTTTTTTTGTATTATTGCATATATTTGCAAAGGTATAAAAATGTTTGAGCAAAAAAAATTTCTTCTTTTTTTTATGCAGAAAACATCACATTAATACACCAACACCATCAGATATGAGACTCTTTAACGTAAACCTTATTTGTTTTTTGCTTACGATTGGTATTCTGTCGGGAATATCGACAGAGGCCATGGCCAAACGAAAAAAGTTGCTGAGAAAGAAAAGCGACACGACACTGGTCGTTCCCAAACCCAAGGAAAATAAAGACAGCGTTGAATATCACAAACTGATAAAAGATGCCGTCACCCGGGAGGGCCTCCTGACCACCCACTTCACGCCACAAAAGAAACTCTATTGGGAGATTCCCGACTCGGCTTTTGCTCATACCTATATGCTGTCGAACCGTATCGCTGCCACCAGCAACACACAAGACTTCGTAGCCGGGCAGATGGCCACCCAGCCCATCTTGCTGCAACTCAGCTGCGACAGTATCAATGTATACCTGCACAAGGTACAGACCCAAAACAGCGTCGACAAAGACGAGTCGATAGCGGCTGCTTTTGACAAGAATTTCCTGAACCCCGTACTGAAAGCCTTCAAAATCGAGGCACGCAACAAAGGTAATGTCGTTATCGACGTAACCTCGTTTTTCGGCGGAAATGAAAAATGTATCTCTCCGATAAAACCGTCGAACCCTCTTGCCAAGCTATTGGGTGGCGACAGCGGCATAAAAGGGTCGTTCGTCTCAAACGCCTCATCGATAAACGAAGTAAAAACTTTCCCGCGCAATATCGAGATAAAAAGTTCGCTTACCTTCAACACCTCTCCGATGGATGAGCCCTATACCGTACAGATGCACCGCTCGTTTATCGTCCTGCCCGACGAGCCCATGCCCATGCGTCTGCAAGACAACCGCGTAGGCTACTTTTACAGCGACCGTTCGCACTATACGACCGAGAAAGACAAGGTCGACGAATATACTTTCATTCACCGCTGGCGTCTCGAACCGAAACCCGAAGACCGTGAACGCTATTTCGCCGGCGAACTTGTGGAGCCGCAAAAGCCCATCATCTTCTATGTCGACAGCGCTTTCCCCGACAAGTGGAGAGATGTTGTAAAACAGGGCATCGAAGACTGGAACACCGCTTTTGAAGCAGCCGGATTCAAAAATGCCATTCAGGCCCGCGACTATCCCAAGAACGACCCCGATTTCGACCCCGACGACATGCGTTACAGTTGCGTGAAATACGCTGCCACGACCATCGCCAACGCCATGGGCCCGAGTTTTGTCGACCCCCGCAGCGGAGAGATTCTCACGGCCGATGTCATCTGGTATCACAACATCGTATCACTCCTGCACAACTGGCGCTTCTGCCAGACGGCTGCCACCGACCCCCGCGTGCGCAAAACCGTCTTCGACGACGAAGTGATGCGCGAATCGATGCGCTATGTCGCTTCGCACGAGATAGGACACACCCTCGGTCTGATGCACAACATGGGCGCTAGCTTCGCCTACCCCGTCGACTCCCTGCGCAGTCCCTCTTTCACACAGAAATACGGCACGACCCCCAGCATCATGGACTATGCCCGCAACAACTACATCGCTCAGCCGGGCGACTACGAGCGGGGCGTGAAACTCACACCGCCCGTACTGGGAGTCTACGACATATATGCCATTGCCTGGGGCTACCGCCTCATTCCCGGTGCCGACACCCCCTTGGAAGAGAAGCCCACCCTCAACCGCTGGATTGTTGAGAAAATGGGCGACCCCATGTACGAGTTCGGTGCCCAGCAGTTCATGGCCATCATCGACCCCACCGACCAGACCGAAGACCTGAGCAATGATCACCTGCGAGCCGGCGACTACGCCATCTCCAACCTGAAAATCATCATGGACAACCTGGAAAAATGGGCAGCCGAGCCGGGCGAACCCTATGACGATCTCGACGAGACCTATGACCAGCTGGTGAAACAGTATACCCGCCACATAGGCCACGTGATGACCTACATCGGCGGTGTGGAATTCAAAGATGCCCGACAAGGCAACGGGAATGCCGCTCGTACCCATCTCGACCGAGCCACCCAGAAGAAAGCCATGCAATGGCTCATGCGTCAGGCACGCACCTACAACGACTGGCTCACGCCGACCCCGCTGATGATGAAACTCGACCGCAACCTCAACTGCAACGACAAACTGGCCAGCAGCATCGTAGGCAGCCTGCTCAACAGCACGGCTCTTTACCGTATCGACGAGAGCGGACAGGTGAACGCCAAGAAAAACTACACCCTCGAGACCTATCTCGACGATGCCCTCTACGAACTGTTCAAGACCTCCTACCAGGGGAAACGGCTCAACGATACCGAACGGCTCATTCAATCGTCGGCACTGGCCGTCATGGTGAAATACAGCGGCCTCACCCCGGCTTCGGGAAAGAAATCGACCTCGGCCAAAGCTCTTGCCGACTATTCCGATGTCATGGCTCTCGGATATAGCCCCGAAGTACCGTGCAGCCACGCCGCTTGCCAGGCCCAGCGAGAAGAAGAGGTTTCGTTCCTGCGCATCAATATGGGACAACCCGGCATCGAAAATAACCGCATCGCCCCGGTCATGACCGCCCATCTCAAAAAAATAGAAGCGCTCTACAAACAGCAGCGCTCTCGCACCAGCGACAAGACCACGCGCAACTTCTATGACTATCAGCTGCTGAAAATTCAAGAGTTGTTCAACTGAATTTCCTTTTTTAAACTATGATGAAACATATTTCTCTCCTGTTGCTGCTGACTCTCTTCTGCTCGGCGATAGCCGTCGGGCAAGAGAGCAGTTCGCCCAAGATTACCGGATACATCGTCGACTCTTCGGGTAACCCCATTGCCGGCGCCACCGTGAAGATAAAAGATTCAACGACAGCCACCATCACCGACGGCAATGGCCAGTTCTCCCTGGCGGTGCCTGCCAGTGAATCGACGCTCATCGCTTCGTTTCTCGGATACCGTAATCACGAAGTCTCCATCACCCCGACGACACAATCTCTCAAAATCACCCTTGAAGAAGATGCCCAGCAACTCGACGACATCGTTGTCGTAGGATACGGAACACAGAAAAAGTCGTCACTCACCAGTTCGGTCGAAGTGGTGAGGGGCGAAGACTTGAAACGTATGCCCGTAATGAATGTCAACGAAGCCTTAGTAGGCCTCGTGGCCGGTGTGTCGGTACAGAACTCGACCGGCGACCCCAGTTCGGGTAAGGAGTCGGACATTCGTATTCGCGGCATCAACGGAACGCCGCTCCTTGTCATCGACGGAGTGCCCCGTTTCGGAGAGAACACCTCCGACGGCGAAATGCGCCTCTCCGACCTTAACCCCGACGACATCGAAAGCATCTCCCTGCTGAAAGACGCTGCCGCCGCAGCCGTGTATGGCGCACGGGCCGCCAACGGCGTAATCCTGGTCAAGACCAAACGTGGAGAAGACAACCAGAAGGTGCGCGTCAACTACCGGGGACAGTTCAACCTGCAACAGGCCACCTGCCTGCCCGACTTCCTCAACGCCGAAGAGTTTGCCACCCTTTACAACCGTGCCGTCGACGCCCGTGGCGACGACGTCTACGAAAAATACGACCTCGAAGCCATCAAGAACAACCCCAATCTTTACGGAGACGAAAACCTGCTCGACTACCTCGACAAGTTTGGCTACTCAACCCTCCACAGCCTCTCGGTATCGGGTGGAAACAAGTTTGTGAAATATTATATATCGGGTGGTTATACAAATATAAAGGGACTCTATTCCGGTGTGGGACGCGACCGCTTCAACTATTCGGCCAAACTCGATGCCTACATTGTCAAGGGACTGACCCTCTCGGTCGATATCACCGGGAACCGCTCCAACAACAAAAATACCAGCTATACAACCATCGACGCGGCATACAGCTACTCTCCGTTGCAAGTGCTGCGATACACCTCGGGCGAACTGGCCAGTATCAGCGGCAGCAACCCGCTGCTGGCTGTCGACGGACTGGGCGGCTATATCCGCAACAAGACCAACTTCAATACACTGTCGGCCACGCTCAATTATGAGTTGCCTTTCTTGAAAGGAATGTCGGTCTATCTGAGAGCTACCGTCGACAACAACAACTCCATCAACACGACATTCAGCAGTCCCGAGACGCTCTATCTCTACGACAGCGAGACAGGCGAAATATCGGAAGACCCGCTGACCACCTATCCGACCGCCAAAATCAGCCTCTCGCAACGCGACCAGTTTGTCGACAACAAACTCTTTGAGGGAGGCATTAACTACACCAACACGTTCCGCGAGCGGCACGATTTCAGCGCCATGCTTGTGGCCAACTATCAGGACTACCGCAACCGCTACATGACCGGTACCAACAACGACATGGCCGGGAAATACCCCGAAGTCATCGGTACGGCCACCGACAGCAAACTGGTGGGTAACGAATATTTCTACCAGCGGGCCTCGCTCATCGGACGTTTTACCTACGGATTTGACAATCGCTATTTCCTCGAAACAAGTTTCCGCGTCGACGGCTCTACCAAGTTACCGCCCGATACGGTGGGGATTCTTCCCCACCGTATCGGGAGCCTGGGTACTCTCCAACGAGTCGTTCTTCCGCTCGTGGGATCAGCCGGTCATCTCCAACCTCAAATTCCGTGCCTCGACCGGTATTCTGGGTCGTGATGCCGTACTCACCGACTTCGGCTATCTCATGAACTACGTCTACACCACCGGCTCGGGCTATCAGATAGGCGGGAATTTCAAGCCGGGTATCATCACCGACCCCAACAGTTTTCCCAATCCCGACCTGAAATGGGAAAAGAGTCACGACTACAACATCGCTGTCGATGCCGGATTGTGGAAAAACCGCTTTGCCGTTACCTATGAATACTATTGGCGCTTCAAGACCGACATGCTCACCTATGCTCCCACCTATCTCTATCCGCCTTCGGCCGGTACGGGAGGTAATGTACCCTACATCAACTTCGGCAAGGTGAAGGCCTGGGGCTGGGACCTTACCCTCACACACAAAAACAGTATCGGCCAATTCAAATACGACATCGGTGTCACGGTATCGAAAACCTTCGATGTGGTACTCGACTACGGCGATGAATCGTCGGTTGTAGAACATCAGCGCCGCAAAGGGCGCAGTAGCCAGTTGTGGCTGCTCTACCAGTCGGACGGGCTGTTCCAGTCCTGGGAAGAGATAGCCAACTATCCCGTCGACCAGGACGGCATGGGCAACACCACACTGGCTCCCGGCGACATCAAATATAAAGATGTCGACGGCGACCATGTCATCACCGCCAACGACCGGGTATACGTCAAGAGCTCGGCCTACCCCGACTTCTCGATGAGTCTAAGTCTCGGATTGAGCTACAAAGGGTTCTTCATGAATGCCATGTTGCAAGGAGTTGCCGGTTACCAGCAACAAATAACCGAACTTTATACGCTCGAAAGCAGCAGCTTGCAACGATTCCAACGTTACCATCTCACCGATACCTGGACCGAAGACAACCCCGATGCCACCTATCCGCGCATCAAGTTTGCCTCGAAAAACGACAACAACCGCAAAGAGTCGGACTTCTGGATTCGCAACTGCAACTACATGCGTCTGCGTTCGCTCACCATCGGGTATGCCCTCCCGGCCAAGCTGCTCCAAAAGAAGAAAATCAACTCGGTAAGCATTGCCCTGCAAGGAAGCAACCTCTTTACCATCTCCTCCCTTGAAGACGGTATCGACCCCGAATCGCTGCGCGGATATCCCATACAGCGATCTTATGGTGTAACTCTCACTTTCGGTTTCTAACTTTTAGCTTCATGACAATGAAAAAACTGCTATATACGACACTCCTCTCGTTCCTCTTGCTGAATATATCGACAAGTTGCAACGACCTGTTTGAAGAGATACCCTACGATAAACTGTCGGAGAATGCCATCTGGGGCGACGAACTCCTCCTCGACGAGTATGTCCTGCCCTGGTACCGCAACATGGACGACGGCTTCTCCACCTACGTTACCACCATCATGAAAGGTATCGGTCGGGAATACGAGCCATGGTATGGCGACCAGTTGACCGTGAGCCGCTCGGAATGGTACAACGCCGACTACGGCGACATACTCCGCAGCAGCCAACAGGAACTTACCACCCGTGGTCGCACCAAATGGAGCTCGTTCTACACCCAGATACGCTCAATCAACGTACTGTTTCAGAATGCCGACCAGATTCCGGAAGGCGACCATAAACAACGGGTGCTGGGAGAGGCACACTTTTTCAGGGCCTACTACTATTACCTGCTGCTACGCATGTACGGAGCACCCATAATCCTCACCGAGCCCTACGACCCACTCACCGACACCCGGCAACTCACCCGTGCCACCTATGAAGAGACGGTCAATTTCATTGCCTCTGAGGCCGACCAGGCAGCAGCGCTGCTCGATGCCAACATTCCCGAGAGCGATGCCGGACGTGCCTCCAAAGGGGCGGCATTCATGCTCAAAGCCAAAACCTACTTCTGGGCTGCCGGCGTGAAATTCCAGAACCGTGCCGAGTCGTATCTCGGCTTCCCCGACGACCGTACCGACCGCATGTACACCTTGGCGGCCAATGCCTACGACTCACTCATGGCTCTCAACCAGTATGAGCTGATACAAATTGCCGAGACCACACAGGAGGGTATCGCCGAAGCCTATCACAACATATTCCTGACCAAGAACAGCAAAGAATCGATATGGGAAGTGCAACACAGCGATGACGGCAATTACGATACCGAGTTTGGTCACAAGCTCGACCGCGAGACCGCTCCCCCCTCGTGCTACGGCACATTTGCGGCCTATGTGCCCACCCAGAACCATGTCGATGAATACCGCACCGTGAGCGGCCAGCCCATCGCAACGGCCAGCGACTACGACGAGAACAACCCCTATCTCAACCGCGACTACCGCTTCTACGCCAACGTACTCTACGACGGCTGCTCATTCAAGGGGAAAACGCTCGAAATACATTACATCTACGACCGTCCGGGCGGCAGTTACACCCGTGGTGCAGACCTCACAGCCTACGGCTCGTCGGAGCAGGCCACCTACACCCGCACCGGCTACTACATGAAAAAGTTTGTCAACGAGTCACAGCAAATCGACAACGACGACACCTATGCCAGTAGCCAGAACTGCATCTTGTGGCGCTATGCCGAGGTGCTGCTCGACTATGCCGAGATTGACTTCAAACAGGGACGCATCGGCGATGCCATGGACAAGCTCAACGAGATACGCCGCCGTGTACACATGCCCGAATATACCTCGATAACGTGGGACGACATCGTAAACGAGCGCCGTGTGGAACTGGCCTTCGAGAAGTCGACCTACTGGGACCTCCTGCGCTGGGGCATCGCCGAGGAGAAGATGAGTGGGAGCACCAACCCCCTCCGCGGTGTGAACATCTACAAATACCAGGACGGCAGCCCCACGGTCTACCGCGAGAAAACGGTCAACGGCACCGACAATACGGTGCGCTACTTCCGCGAGATGCAATATTACTGGCCCATACCCTGGGACGAGATACGCCGCCACGGTATTCCGCAAAATCCGCAATGGCTCGAAATGTAATCCATTAATTATTCACCAATAAAAAAGATTGTCTATGAAAAGAATTGTTACACTTGCACTGCTTTTTGCCGGCGGGCTCACCTCGGCCGCCTATGCACAAGGCAACCTCTTCACCCCGGCCGACTGCGATGCCAACGGCTGGTTGTGGTTCGACACCCAAGCCAAAATCGACAAATATGTAGGCGACGCCAATAGCGAAAAGCTCATCAAGATGATACCTACTGCCTATCAGGAGGAGGTTGAGCCCGATATTTTTGAGCCGCTCTACAACACCGTATCACCCACGGTTTACGGAGCCGGCACCGACGGCTATCTGCCGGGCGTTGACTCCACTGGGACTACATTGGGGGCCGACGCCAAACAAGGCGCCATCGTGCTTGCTCCGGCATCACCCTACACCTCGTTCAACGGCGGAAGCATTCTCCTCCACCTGCCCTCGTGCTATCATCTCGAAGTATTCCTCTCAGCCGAATCGTCTATCCGTCCGGCCGTGAAGGGTGGTTTTGGAGAGTTGGAAACCGTCGACTGCGCCAATATCAAATCATTCACTTTCCTCTCGTACCACGGTGCCGGACAATGTACCTGGGAAGTACAGGACATTGAAAATGCCAGTGGATTCAAACTCAACCAGCAACAGCCTGTAACCGCACAAATCCTCAACGGTAACCAGAGCAAAGCCGAAATGTATCTGCAAGGCTTGAAAGTGCAGGTTTACGGCGAAGGTGCCGGTATCAGCGGCACAGCCAGCGATGCCAAAGGTATCAACATCGCCCAGACAGGCCGTTTCATCTCCCTCTCGCGTGAGGCCGATGTAAATGTCTACAATGCCGCCGGTAAGGTGGTGCTCTCGACCCGTGCCGAAGCACTCGACCTCGGTGCGCTGGGTACCGGGCTCTACATCGTTCAGGCCCGCGACGCCCAAGCCGTAGCAACCCAAAAAGTGCTGATTCCCTAACCGATTCGCATACTCATGAGAAGAACAGGAAGGCTGTGAGTGGAGACCCGCTCACAGCCTTCTCTACACCTGATGTTCTCCACGGGAGGATGTGACACAACAATCGGCAACCGCCTCCCCTCCGAGAGAAAAAATCCCCTCACACAACCATGAAAACTTCGGCAGCACCTCTTGCTCCGCTGTATACTTTTTATATATTTGCAAGACATTCAAACGCTGACTACTATGAAAAGATGGATTCTTCTCACCCTTACCCTTCTCGCGCTGGCTCCCGTCATGCGGGCCGCAGAGAAAAATAAAGGCGACCTGAGCAACCTAGTCGTGTTCCTGCGTTTCGCCAACGAAGGCGACACCCTCTTCGAGAAACCGCTCTCGCACTACGAAGCCCTCTTCAATGACTCGACAGCAGGAGCCAACTCGGTCTACAACTACTTCAAGGAGGCCTCCTACAACCAGCTCTACTGGCGCAGCCTCTTCTATCCGGCAGCCGATACCGAGGGGCACATCGTCTCCTACCAGGCACAGAATCCGCGTGGATATTATGAAAAATATTCCAGCATCAACCCCGACGGCTATGTCGACGACGCACTCGGGGCCAACAAACTGTCCCGGGAGCAAAAACTCGTGAAGGAACTCACCGACTACCTCGACACCATCATTCCCGCCGACGCACCTATCGATGCCGACGGCAACGGCGTAGTCGACAACCTCTGCATCATCATAAGCGGCCGTTCGGCCATCGGCAGCAGCCATCTGCTGTGGCCCCACCGCTCGCAGCTCTACACCCAGGAAGGCTCGATACAGGGAAAGAAAGTGAGCGAGTATATCATGCTCTTCGACGATGCCAACGGTTACGGCTCAATGGTAACACCACTCGAAATCAACACCGGAGTGCTGTGCCACGAGATGTCGCACACGCTCGGCACCTACGACCTCTATCACGGCAGCGCGCGCACCGACCTCAACCCCATCGGGGTGTGGGATCTCATGTCGGACAACCTTACCGTACCACAGAATATGAGTGCCTACACCAAATACAAATACGGCAAATGGCTCGACGAGATACCCGAGATATCGGAACCCGGCACCTACACGCTGAACCCGCTCAACACGGCCAGTCGCGAAAACATCGCCTACAAGATATGCCCCACGGGGTCGGACCAGTATTTCGTGGTGGAATACCGCAAGAAAGAGGGATTCGATGCCGGACTGCCCGAGTCGGGCCTGCTCGTCTACCGGGTAGACCCCCGTTACACGGGCAACAATGCCTACGATGGCAGCTCCAAGTTTGACGAGCTCTACCTCTTCCGCCCCGGCGGCACGACAACCACCGACGGCAACATCGAGAAAGCTGCATTCAGCGCCGAGAGCGGCCGCACGGCCTTCGGTGGTGATGCCGAGGAGAAACCCTTCTATACCAACGGTGAGATTGCCCGCTTTGCCATCGGCAACGTATCGACCTGCGGCGAGACCCTCACCTTCGACCTGCTGCCCGTAGCCTCGCGCATCTACCTGCCCAGCGATACCGTAGTCGTAGCCGGGAACAGCGGCAGCAGCACGGCCATCACCGTAGAGGCCGACACCTCGTGGCAGATAGCTTCGGTACCCGAATGGCTCGACATCGCTCCGCTGCAAGGACGCACGGGCAAGACGACACTGGTCATCACCACCCGTTCGAAAAACGAGACGGCAGCCTCACGTTATGCCGATATCACTCTGAATGCCATCGATGAAGCCGGCGTCTCGGCCACGCTCACCGTGGCCCAGGCCTCGGGGCAGATACTGGCCCCGTCGGGACTCGCTGCCACGGTAACGGGAGCAGGTGTCGAACTCACATGGTCGGCTCCGGTGTCGGGCGAAACCGTCCTGAGTGAAGATTTTGAAAATGTCGCCTCGGTGGCCAACTGGACCATTCGTCACGACTCGCAGAATCCCAAACAGTGGATACACGCAGCTGCCGACAACAGCACCGAAACTGCCGACGGCTCATACGCCATGAAACTCGAATCAGACTGGGACTACATGCACCAGGACGAGTGGCTCATCTCACCCACGTTTGCCCAGGGGGCACGGCTCTCCTTCCACTCCAAGTCGATAGCTCCGCAGAAAAACAATGCGCACAACTTCTACTATGTGCTGGTAAGCTCTGATAATGGAAAGTCATGGGAAATTCTCTACGACCTGAAAACGCAAAGCACGGCCGTGAACGTCTACGAAGAGATTGTGCTCGACCTCACCCCCTATCTCTCCGACTCGATGCGCATCGCTTTCCGCGGCTATGACGATAACGACCAGGGCCTCTCCTACTGGTGGATTGTCGACGGCGTATCGGTATACCCCACCACCGACCTCTCTACGGTTACCGGCTACAACATCTACCGCAACGGCGTGAAGATTGCCACCGTTGCAGAGTGCAGCTACACCGACCTTCTCGCACCCGAAGGTGAGGTTTCCTACCAGATTTCGGCCCTCACGGCCAATGGCGAGACGGCTCTCTCAGCCCCGGTTGTCATCGACATGAGCGGAATGGACCCAACCGATGCAGAGCCGACAACAGCCTATTACGACACGCATAGCCGGCGGCTGATGGTACCGGGTGCCACACGTGTGGTTATTACAGGCATCGACGGGCGCAGCACAGTGCTTACAGCCCCGGCCGGATATATCGACCTCGGCGAATGGCCCACCGGCCTCTACGTGGCCCGCATATCGACAGGCCAGTCGGTGGCAATAGTCAAATTCCTCCGCTAAAAACAATTTTGCCCGTGCCGCATCTTCCTGCGGCA
>CAJLYN010000028.1 GCA_905210875.1 uncultured Bacteroides sp.
AGGCTGGGTTTAAAAACTATCCAGCATATAAGATATATGATATTGCCTCTTTTTGTTATGATTTAAAAGCTGGAATACAAGCTCTTAGGATTACAAAAAATGGTATGTTAGTAAATTTGTGGCTCTTTTTTCCGGGTATTAATGGCGAAATAACTTCAATAGCTGTTTATGGAAACAATTTGTCAGGCCATTTAAATGCAATTCTTTCTTCAATGACTGTCTTTGGCTTACCGGTTGAGTCTGCTGAAATAGAAAGTGGGGCTGAAGATTATATCGATATTTACTTAAAAGAATATTAAAGTTGATAGTTATGCTTAATACAACAAATTATTTGTCGGTGCAAAATTCTGTAATGAGTAATTTTAGTTCTTATATGTCTTTGATGATATATTTAAAATCGACAATACAAAAAGAAATATTGACGATGCTATCCCCCGAAGAGATTTTGGATATACAGAATAATCGTTTGAATGTCAATGTAATCAATTCTTTGACTAAGTTGGGGAAAAAGTATTACCAATCGCTTAAAGAGAGAAATGACTGTACTTTATATTGTGTTTGTATGGCGATAGGTACGATTATAAAAGAATATGATTGGGGCAGTAAGTATGTTCAACGAGAAGGTATGTGCGAGATTGCTGCAAGTGTAGGGGAATGATATGAATTATTTTTGAAAATGTGTAATGAAGAGATGCGGCTTCCGTGTTTTTCTCCAGAGGACAAAGGCGGGGCCGCTCTTTTTTTGTATCTTTGGAGTCTTGTTTGAATGATTGATAGATAGACTGTTTTTTGCGTTTTGATTATGTGGCGTATTGATTTTCGGCAGAAGTTGATGTCGTGTGTGAAGGCCCTGTTGGAACAGTGGCGTATTGTCTTGGGTGTGGTGGTGCTTTCTATTTTGGGAACTGTCGTCTGTGTGGCGATAGGTCGCTCCGAGCCGGCCGACCTCGACGAGCGCGCCGAGGAGGCACTGGCCTATTGCAAGAAACATGGTTACAGCCGCGACTATTGCGTGCTGGTCGATTATGGCCGCCATTCGGGCAAGCCCCGATTTTTCCTTTGGGATTTCAACAAGGACGAGGTGGCTGCCAAGAGCCTCTGTGCCCATGGATACGGAAAAGGCAGTACGGCCGGCAATCCGGTGTTCAGCAACGAGTATGGCAGTTTTTGCTCTTCGCTGGGCCATTACCGGATAGGCCGGGAGAAAACCATGTCGAAACCCCGGGGACGGAAGGCCCTTCTTCTCTACGGAAAAGACAAGAGCAACAGCAACGCCTTGCGTCGCGGTATATTGATACACCCGGTGCATCTGCCCACCTTCCCGATTTTCCCTTTTATGATACCGGTAAAGGTGCACGACCTGGGGCTATATACGATACGTCCTTACAGCGAAGGGTGCGTTACGATACCTTTTGATACCTATAAGACGGTGGCAAAGGTCATAAAGGCGCAGCGCAAGCCGGTGATGATGTGGGTCTATGAATAATGAGAAAGTGAGTCGACACGACGACGATACCGAAAATCTCTACCAAAGATAGTGTCGGGGCAGAACCGATGAGAGAATATTTCTCTTGTCTATCGCTCGGTCCTCTCGAAGAATAAGCAAATGAGTTGATTTTCTTTGTCTTCTTTGTTGATTCGGCGTTGAATTAATATTTATTTTCTATCTTTGCGGGAAATATTAAAGGCTCCCCATGATTGACGAGAATTTCATTAAAATCTACGAGAAGAGTTTCAAAGAAAACTGGGCGTTGCCCGCATTGACCGATTACAATACCAGAGAGACATTTACCTATGGCGATATGGCGCGCCAGATAGCCCGCATACATCTGCTGTTCCGCCATTGCCAGATACGTCGCGGCGACAAGATAGCCCTCATTGGCCGTAATACTCCGCGCTGGGTGATGGCCTTTTTCGCTTCGGTTACCTATGGAGCGATTATCGTGCCCATCTTGCAGGACTTCAATCCCAACGACGTGCATCACATCATCAACCACTCCGATGCGGTGTTGCTTTTCTCGGGAAGTCTTGCCTGGGAACATATCGAGATGGAGAAAATCAATCAGGTGAGAGGAGCCATTTCGCTCGAAGATTACAGTTGTCTCGACCAGCGCGACGGTGAGGACATCATGCAGTATCTTACCGATATGGAGCAACACTTCGAAGAGGCTTATCCTCATGGTTTTACCGAGAAAGACATCAAGTATGCCGAGCTCGACAACGACAAGGTGTGCCTCATAAACTATACCTCGGGAACGACGGGATTCAGCAAAGGGGTGATGCTTACCGGCAACAACCTGGCCGGCAACACCTGTTTCGGCATACGTTCGAAGTTGCATTACAAGGGTAGCAAGTGCTTGTCGTTCCTCCCGCTGGCGCATGCCTACGGTTGCGCGTTCGACCTGCTCACTCCGCTGGCCGTGGGTACGCACGTTACGCTGTTGGGAAAAATACCCTCGCCCAAGATTCTGCTCAAAGCCCTCGAAGAGGTCAAGCCCAACCTCATCATCTGTGTGCCGCTGATTCTCGAAAAGGTATACCGCAAGCAGATATTGCCCCTGCTCAACAAGCGCACGATGCGCTGGGCACTCTCGCTCCCTGTCATCGACAACCGCATTTACAATCAGGTATGCAAGAAGCTCATCGACGCCTTCGGCGGCCGCTTCGAACAGGTGATTGTGGGCGGTGCCCCGCTCAATGCCGAGGTCGAGGCCTTCCTGCATAAAATCAAGTTCCCCTTTACCGTAGGTTATGGCATGACCGAGTGTGCTCCACTCATTAGTTATACCCACTGGAAAGAGTTTGTCCCCCGCTCGTCGGGACGCATTCTGCCCAACATCATGGAGGTGAAAATCGACTCGTCCGATCCGCAACTCATTCCCGGTGAAATATGTGTGCGTGGAGAGAATGTCATGAAAGGATATTACAAAAATCCCGAAGCCACCGAAAAAGTGCTTGTCGACGGCTGGTTACGCACCGGCGACATGGGTACGGTGAGTGAAGACGGAACTATTTTTATCAAGGGACGTTATAAAACCATGATACTCGGTGCTAACGGACAGAATGTCTATCCCGAAGAAATCGAGTCGAAACTCAATAATATGCCCTTTGTCATGGAGAGTCTCGTCATCGAGAAAGATGGAAAACTCGTGGCACTGGTCTATCCCGATTTCGAAGCGATAGACACCTACGGACTCACCAACGACGACCTGCCTGTCGCCATGGAAGAGGTGCGTCGCAACTTGAACAAGGAGGTGGCTCCGTATGAAAATATTGCCCATATATACATTTACCAGTCGGAGTTTGAAAAGACCCCGAAACGCAGTATCAAACGATATCTCTATACCAATTTTACTCCACTTCCCGATAAAAACGAATAATAACCTATTCGGTAAAAAAGATACTTAAAAGATTACGACTATGAACAAAAAAGCATTTCTGTTGATTCTTGACGGCTGGGGCATAGGCGACCGAGCCAAAGATGATGTGATTTATAACACCCCCACTCCCCATTGGGACAAGTTGCTGGCTACCTATCCGCATTCGCAGTTGCAGGCTTCGGGTGAGAATGTAGGTCTGCCTCACGGCCAGATGGGTAACTCCGAGGTAGGCCACCTCAACATCGGTGCCGGCCGTATCGTATACCAGGACCTCGTGAAGATAAACCGCGCTTGTGCCGACAAGTCGATATTTTCCAACCCCGAAATCGTGAAGGCCTTTACCTATGCCCGTGATAACGGAAAACAGGTGCATCTGATGGGTCTTGTCTCCGATGGTGGCGTTCACAGCTCGCTCGATCACCTTTTTGTCTTGTGCGATATTGCTGCCGAGTACGGCATCGACAAGACCTTTGTGCACTGCTTCATGGACGGTCGTGACACCGACCCGCACAGTGGTAAAGGCTTTATCGATTCGCTCGAAAAACATCTGGCCGGCAAGAAAGGCGCCATTGCCTCGATTATAGGCCGTTACTACGCCATGGACCGCGACAAACGTTGGGAACGTATAAAAGAGGCTTACGACCTACTCGTCTCGGGCAAGGGTACCCCCGCTACCGATATGGTGGCCGCCATGCAGGCTTCGTACGACGAAGGTGTAACCGACGAATTTGTAAAACCCATCGTTCATGTCGATGCTGCCGGCAAACCTCTCTCGGTCATCGAAGAGGGCGATGTTGTTATCTTCTTCAACTACCGCAACGACCGGGCCAAGGAGCTTACCATCGTACTCACCCAGCAGGATATGCCCGAAGTCGGTATGCATACCCTTCCGCTCTACTACTGCTGCATGACCCCCTACGATGCCAAGTTCACCGGGCTGCATATCCTCTTTGACAAGGAGAATGTAGAGAACACGTTGGGCGAGATTGTTTCCAAGGCAGGTTTGAAGCAGCTGCGTATTGCCGAAACCGAAAAATATGCGCACGTAACATTCTTCTTCTCGGGCGGCAGGGAGAAAGAGTTTGAAGGCGAAGACCGCATACTCATTCCCTCTCCCAAAGTGGCTACCTATGACCTGAAACCCGAGATGAGCGTTTATGAGGTGACAGATGCCCTTAATGCAGCCTTGGCGTCGGGCAAGTACGACCTGGTGGTGTGCAACTTTGCCAACGGCGACATGGTGGGACATACCGGCGTGTATAGTGCCATCGAAAAAGCAGTGAAGGCTGTCGACGAGTGTGTCGGCTCGGTTATCGATACCGCCGTTGCCAATGGATATGAGGCTATCATCATTGCTGACCACGGTAATGCCGACCATGCGCTCAATGCCGACGGTACCCCCAATACGGCCCACTCGCTCAATCCTGTTCCCTTCGTATATGTAACCTCCAACAAGCAGGCTCACGTCGAGAACGGTATTCTGGCCGATGTGGCTCCTTCGATATGCCACATCATGGGTATTGAGTTGCCGGCTCAAATGACGGGAAAATGTCTCATCAAGGATTAACCGACGAAGAAACCTGTATGTTGCAGATAGGCGATGTGCTTGTCAGTCTCGATGTGGTCGAGCGGGAATTTGTGTGTAACCTCTCCGCGTGCCGTGGGGCCTGTTGCATCGAAGGCGATGCCGGGGCTCCGATTACCGAAGAGGAACACGCTCTGCTCAAAGCTCTGCTTCCCGAGGTGTGGAACGACCTCACACCAGCGGCTCGCGAAGTGATTCGTGCGCAGGGAGTGGCCTATGTCGACGAGGAGGGCGACCTGGTAACCTCGATTGTCAACGGGAAAGACTGTGTGTTTACCTGTTATGGCGAAGACGGCATGTGCATGTGTGCCATCGAGAAGGCCTTCCGCGAGGGACGCATATCGTTCTATAAACCGCTCTCGTGTCACCTCTATCCGGTAAGGATAAGCCGTTATCCCTCTTTTACGGCGGTCAATTACCACCGTTGGAAGATATGCAAGGCTGCCGAGGTGCTGGGCCGGAAAGAGGGGGTGAAGGTATACCGTTTCCTGCGCGAGCCGCTGATTCGCTGTTTCGGGCAGGAGTGGTACGACGAGCTTGATGGTGCGGCTGAGGCCTATTTGCAGCAAAAGGAGCGGGGCGAGTTATAAATACGGCCTGTTTCTTGTTATACAAAGAAGGGGACGACAGCATTCTGTCGTCCCCTTCCTGTTTTTGCCGCTGTTGCCTCAGTATTGTTCCGAGGCGTTGGGGAAGTCTTTTGACTTGACGTCAGAGATGTATTGCGAAACGGCGTCGGTGATAATGCTGTGCAGGTCGGCATACCGGCGCAGGAACCGCGGAGAGAAATCCTTGTTGATGCCCAGCATGTCGTGCATGACCAGTACCTGCCCGTCGACCCCGCCGCCGGCTCCGATACCGATGACGGGTATGCTTATCTCATTGGCCACGCGTTCGGCCAGTTTGGCGGGAATTTTTTCCAGCACGAGAGCAAAGCAGCCGAGCTCTTCGAGCAGATGGGCATCTTTGATGAGCTGCTGGGCTTCGGCCTCTTCTTTGGCGCGCACGGCATAGGTGCCGAATTTGTTGATGGATTGCGGGGTGAGTCCGAGATGCCCCATGATGGGTATGCCGGCACTGAGAATACGCACGATAGATTCTTTAATCTCTTCGCCGCCTTCCAGTTTTACGGCGTCGGCGCCGGTCTCCTTCATGATGCGGATGGCCGATGCCAGAGCCTCCTTGGAGTTGCCCTGATAAGAGCCGAAGGGCATGTCGACAACGACCAGGGCCCGCTTTACGGCCCGCACGACGGCCTGTCCGTGGTAGATCATCTGGTCGAGGGTCATGGGCAGGGTGGTGATGTTTCCGGCCATGACGTTCGAGGCCGAGTCGCCTACGAGAATGACATCCATGCCCGAGCGGTCGATGAGTGTGGCCATGGAGTAGTCATATGCGGTGAGCATGGCTATTTTTTCGCCGCGCTGTTTCATTTCGATAAGGCGGCGTGTGGTTACTTTCCGGGTATCTTCGGTATAAGTTGACATAGTGAAAGATTGTGTTTGTATGTTGCTGCAAAGGTATGACTTTTTATAATACAAACTGTTCTTATCACTTTTTATTTGCCGTGGGCAGGGCTATTCATAGGAGTAGTACTCGATGGTGCGTTGGGTGTCGATGCGTCCGTCTGCGGAGTGCTGGGTGCGGGATATCCAGTTGTTTTGGTCGTCGTAGACATACTCAAATGTCGTGTCTTCCTTCCGGCTGCCACTCACCGTCGTGATTTTGGCCACGTCGTTGTGCTCGTTGTAGTAATAGATTTTTTCCCGGCGTGAGCGGCCGTTAATGTCGATTTCGAGCTTGACGTTTCCGTCGGGGGTATAATATGTGGTGGTCGTGTTCTGCGGTTTGTCGGTGTCGTAGCTTTTAGATGAGATAAGGTTTCCGCTTTCGTTATAGGTATATTCGGTCTTGCGCTTTTTCTTTGACCCTTGCGTGTAGTCTATGCGGGTGGCCAGCCGCTTGTCTCCATATTCGAGCGTGCTGATAACCTGCTCCTTCCCTGCTTTGTCGATTTCGGTAATGCGGTCGATTTCCCGTTGGGGAGTGTAGTAGAAGTTTTTCTGACTTCCGGAAGAGATGATGGAACTGAGGGTAAAGTCGGGGTGGTAGAGATAATTTGTCTCTACACTCTTTCCTCCGCTCTGTTTTTCCCGGAAGATGAGTTTCCCCAACTGGTCATAGCGGTAGGTAGTCGTTGTCTGTGTCTCTTTTCCGTTGCGCAGTTCCGACGAAGTTTCCTGTATGCTTTTTACGTAGCCTTTGAGGTTGTAGCTCGACCAGTGCCAACTGCTTTTTTGAAGGTAACCCAACCAGTCTTTGAGGGGGGCGAGGTAAGTGGAGTTGGGGTAGTTGCTGACAAACCTGTCATAGCCATATTGGGTGGGCTGCTGGGTAATGGCCATGTAGTCAAACGATTCGATGGCCGATTGTACCTCTTCTTTCATCGGGAGGTCGGGGTATTCGTCCAATAGGGCCAGGTAGGCCTCCTTGGTGTGCGTGTCGCGGGCTTGGGCATAGGCCAGTCGGTAGATGCGATCGCGGGCCTCCTCTACAAGAGGCGACTGGGGGTAAAGTTCGATAAACTTCTTGTAGGCATCAATGGTGTTGTCGAGTTGGGCAAACGTGGTTTTGTCGGCCAGTCGGGTTATCTCTACCACATGAGGCGATGAGGTGTAGTGCGTGAGAAAGTAGTTGTAGGCCTCGATGGTGCCCTTTTCGAGCGCCTGACGGTAGGCAATCTCTTCTTGCCGGGCATACGCCTCAGCGGCCCATGGGCTTTGGGGGCAGAGGCCGATGAAGTGGGCATAGCTTGCCTCACTGTTTTCCTGGCAGGCTTGGTGGTAGAGGTTGCGTTCGATTTGCACGCGAATAGAGTCGAGGGAGTTCTCTTTTTTGTCGAGAAAGCGTATGAGTGTGCGCTCCTTGCTGTTGGGCAGCAGCGCGCGGTTGAATATGTCGTATGATTTTTCGGGGTCGTAAGCGGTGTATTCGGGGGTATTGAACAGCAGGCAGTCGCACAGGTCGATGAGTAGCAGTTCGCTTTTCTTACTGCTGTCATAGACTTTGTTGCGGCGTTCAATGGCTTTGTCGATTTTTTTGTCGATAATCAGGTCATAGATTTGTACCGGATTCTGGGCATACAGCGTATTTCCTGCTGGCAAGAGAACCAAAAGGGTGAGGAACAGCCAGCGGAACGATATGTGAGTGGGCAGAACGCTGAAAGTCGGCAACATCTTAAATAAAAAAGTCAAAGGTTGTTGTGCATGTATTTTAATCAACAAAGATAATAATACTTGGTGACAGAACAGGCAAATAAAACCATTTTAGTGAAATTCAAGGTTTGTAAAGAAACCTGTTCCCTTCATACTGTTTCGCTGAGTGCTTCATATCAGCCCGATTTGTGTAAATTATATTAATACATAAAATAATGTTAAAAATCATATTGTGTAATATAAAAATAAAAAAGGTTTTTATTTTTGCCACTATCAAATGTTGAGAGGATTGTGCTGATGATGAGATATCGTTTATCGCTGTTGCTTGTCGTGCTTCTGTTTGTCCCTGCACTGGTGCGGGCGCAAGGAGAGTGTCGGTCCGTAGAAGAACGTTCAGCCCTTGATTCAATAATATATGAGGCTCCGGCACGTAAAATCCTTTTTTATGCCGATTACAAAAAGAACAGAGAATCGATACGGGCATTGTCTCAACTTATAAATACCTTCCGCACGGCAATCGAGGCAGGCGATGTGAAGGTGCGCGTACTCGGTTTCCACTCCTCTTGCGATACCATCTCCAAGAGACTCTCCGAGGTTAAGAATTGGAGCAATCAGATAAAATCTTACTATATCGTAACGGACGGATTGAAAGAAGAACATTTCAAGACGACCAATACGGTGCGTCCGTGGCGCAACTCAGACAATCTGGTGGCGATAACCTATCTCTTCAATACGGCCGGTAGTCCCGACAGTCCGCTCGACATGGAAGCCGTCTGGGCCAGAACGGCCGTTATCACTCCGCTCTATAACCCGGAGAAAATATCCCTGGCATTGTGCGACACGACGTTTGCCCCCCTTTCGCGCCGGTTGTCGAGCGTGCCCTCCCCCCTTTTATCAGAGACAAAGACTCCCGCTCGGAGATATGCCGGTACATACCGCCCCCTTTTCGCGATAAAAACAAATATTGCCTATTGGGCGGTTGCCGTGGCCAATCTCGGGGTGGAGCTGGCCCTGGGCGAGCGCTACACCCTCGATGTGCCGTTTGTATACAGCCCCTATACCGTAGCCACGGATTTCAGATTGCGTTTTCTTGCTGTTCAGCCTGAGTTCCGTTATTGGTTTAAGACACCGCTCAAAGGACATTTCCTGGGAGCACATCTTCATGCCGGAGTATTTAATATTTCTGTCGATAAGAAAACCCGTTACCAGTCGCCCAAAGGTTTCTACGGCATGGGTCTCAGTTATGGATATTCGTTGGCACTGCCCCGTCATTGGGCGCTGGAATTTACCATCGGTGCCGGATATGTCTATACCCGCTACGATGTCTACTACAACATACCCAACGGGGCTCGTTATAAAAAGGACATCCCCTATCATTATTGGGGAATAACCCGTGCCGGTATTGGGCTGGTATATACGTTGGGCCAACAGAAGTGATGCGATATGAAAAGAGTGTTCGGATACATGGTCTTTTGTCTCTTGATGCTGACGGGTTGCATATGCTCTGTCTTGGAGACTCCGGAGAACGGCGGGATAGACCCGACGCTCATACGGGTGTCGTTAACACTGCTGGCCGATACGACAATAGAACCTTACAGAGCGGTGAAATCGATGTCGGATGCTCCGTCGGGAGACAGTCTTGATATGCGTTGCATTGTGGAGGTGTTTAAAGACAATATAGGAGGTGAATTGGTCGAGCGCCGTATCGTCGGTTGCGATCCGTCGCCCGACGGTAATCCTGTCGTAACGATGCCATTGGAACTCCATGCCGGTCGATATTATGTCGTGTCTTGGCTGGATTATGTCGACGACGGTTCTGTGGCCGACAAGTATTACAAAGCGGCCAGTCTGTCGGCGATTCACATTCCCGATACTTCGGAGTATGTGGGCGACGAAGAACGCAAAGAGGCCTATACCGGCAGGGAAGAACTCGACCTGACCCGCTATTACAATATTTGGCAGGCCGATATGGCTTGTGAGATGAGACTTGAAACACCGGCGGCCCGCATCGAATTTATTGCCACCGATTATGACAAGTTGATTGAAAAAACTGCTTCTTCGTCTGAAATGAGACATTTCTCCAGAGCAGGAGTACCCTATACGGGCGAAGTTGACTTGTCCCAAATACAAGTATCTGTGCTCTATGCCGGATATTTTCCGTCGGGTTATAATGCCTATGCCGGGAAGCCAAATGACGCGGCGCTGGGAGTCTCGTTCGATTGCACGGCCAGGCCGTTGAGCGATACCGAGATGCGTCTGGCGGGCGACCATGTTTTTGTCAATGGTACCGAGTCGGCGGTAACGGTTAATCTTCAGGTTAAAGACCGGAACGGTGTCTTGCTTAACGAAGTTGAAGGAGTCAGAGTTCCCGTAGTTCGTGGAAAGTTGACGACAATACGTGGAGATTTCCTTACCCGTTCGTTCTCGTCGGGTATCGGTATTGACCCGGGCTTCGATGGCGAAATTAATGTGGTCATTCCCGACTGAGGCAGACAGAATTTTTTCCCGTTCTCGTTTTTTTGCAGGCCGCAAAAAGCTCTGGGAGTCGAGGTGGAACTGATTCATCACTTTTAATACGAATATCATCACTATAACTAAATTTTATTGCTATGAGAAGAACATTTATTTGGTTTTTTCTGTCATGCCTGCTTGTTTTAGGTATTTCTTCTTGTAAGGAAGACCTTTTGGGCGTTGATACTGGAATGCCAGCATCATTGACAGTGACGATTCCTCAGGGAATACAACAACGTTCGGCTTCTGATTATGGAACAGGAGCAAGTGTCAATCGCTGTATCTTGGAAATCTATCGCAACGGTGTGTTGTATGGCGAACGTCTGGTACAGCCCGTGAACGGCGGAGAGGTTGTTTTCTCGGGTCTGCGGCTGGTTGCCTCGCAAAGCTATGACTTTGTGTTGTGGGCCGACTGTGCCGATGGTCTGGACGACAAATATTACAACACAACCGACCTCACTGCTGTTACTGTAAAGGATGCCTACACCGGAAACGATGATGGCTATGACGCTTTCTTTGCTCATGTTACCTATGAGGTCGATGGGGCATTCTCGCAGAACATCACCCTTACCCGTCCTTTCGGACAGTTGAACGTGAAGACCAACGACGCTGCCGAGATTGCAGACGGGCATGACGATTTGAAACCTACGCACGTGAAGGTGGATTTGGCGTCGGTGCCCACAAGTTTCAATGTGCTCACCGGTGAGGCCGGAGACCCACAGCCGCTGAGCTATACGGCTGCCGTTGAGGATATTGAAGCCGGCGAACTGACAGTCGATTATATCCTGGCATCGGACGATGAGGCCGACCTTCATGACTTTACGATGACTTTCCTGAACAACGGTACGACAATCAATACCAACGACAATTTCAACAACATTCCCGTGCGTCGTAATTATCGTACCAATGTGTCGGGTAATCTGCTCACCAAGTCGGGAGAACTTGTGGTAACCATCGATCCCGGATTTGAAGAGATGGATTACGCCTATGAATATCTCATCGAAGCAGCTACCAACGGTGGTAGTGTGACGCTGAACAGCGACCTGGTCTTCTCCGGTACCATGCCTGCCCTGGTTGTTCCCGAAGGCAAAACGCTTGAAATCGACCTCAACGGCCATACCATCGATTGCAAACTTTATATGAAAGATGCCATTCATGTCGATGGTGGTACACTGATTATCAACGGCGATGGCGAAATCAAGGCTACCGGTGAGGGCTATTATGCCATCTGGGCTACCGGCGATGCCAATGTCGTAATCAACGGTGGCAGCTACCTGGGAAATGGTAGCTGTATTCAGGCCAAAGACAATGCCAACATCGAGATAAACGGTGGTTACTTCAAGGTGGCACAACCCTACAACGGTGTCTATTTTGTCGTGAACTTGCAGGATAACAATCCCAATACCATTACCATTACGGGCGGTACTTTTGAAAACTGCGATCCTGCAAACACCAATACCGAACCGGCTGGCGTGAGCGATAACTTTTTGGCCGAAGGCTATTCTTCGGTAAAAATCAGCGACTCACCTGCACCTTTCGGAACCTATCAGGTCGTGAAGAGTGTCAATGTAAGCGACATGAGCGGTTTGCAGGCTGCCATTCAGACTCTTGCCGCCGAGGGCGGTGCTCTCGTTATCGATGAGGCGGCCGACATCGACATCTCTGCTCTGAATGCCGGGCTGGAAATCAATCACCCTACGACCATTACTCTCAATGGCCGATTGTCTTCGAGCAACGAAGCGGTGCAGATTGTCAATAACAGTGTACTTACCATCAAAGGAAGCGGTGTGGCCAATATGCAACGTCGGGTGGTTGAGAACTACGGAACCCTTACAGTTGAAGGTGGCACTTACACAACATCTGTCAATAATGGTGGAACGGCCTTTTGGAACAACAGCCCCGATGCTGTCATGACGTTGAACAATGTCGACGTTGACGCTTCGTTCTTTGCCGTGGCCGGTGCTGGCGAAATCCATATCAATGGTGGCTCCATCTCATCGACATCGTCGAATAAATACGGCTCCTGGGCCTACTGCGTCAGAGCGCAAGAGGGAGCTACGATGACGATAAAAGATGCCGTGATTGAGGGCGTGCAGGGGGCCATAGCTTCTATTGAGAATTCGAAAATTACGGTAGAGAATGTTACCGTCTCGGCCCGTAATTCCGAGTCTGGTCGCCAAGATGCTTTCTATGCACTCTATGCGGCCTCGCTGGGAGTCATCGAGGTAATTAGCGGAGATTTCTATTCCGACCGTACGCCTTGTGCCTATGCCTCGGACGACGACCAGGCTGGTGCTCCGTTGGGCGGTTTTATCTTGAAGGGCGGGAGATACAGTTCGCAACCCAAGAACGACGACGGTACGATATGGCCGGCCGAAGAAGGGTATAAATATGCCGATACAGGAGATTCCACCTATCCCTATTCCATTGTTAAGGAATAAAGCATGACCTTCGTGGGAGGTATTTCCTCCCACGAAGAGACTTCGTTTGATTATTAGTATGATAAACGTATGGTAAAGAGAGTGTCGTTGATGATATGTGCCGCGGTGTGGCTGTTCGGTCTCTTTTCCTGTGGGCAGAGCGACGAGGCTGTGACTAATGAAGTCTCGGTCTCCCTGTCGGCCGTAGTCCCTCAGGAGAGTCTGTTGCGTTCGGTTTCCGATTACGGGACGGGAGGACGCATCAATCGCTGCATCTTGGAGGTTTATCGCAACGGGGTGCGTTATGGAGAGAGGCAGGGACAAGCCGTTGTGGCTGGTCAGGTCTCTTTCCCCAACCTCATGTTGGTGCCTATGCAGACCTATGACTTTGTGCTGTGGGCCGATTGTGCCGACGGGCTCGATGACGGTTATTACGATACGGGCGACCTTTCGGCGATTACAGCCAAAAAATCTTATACAGGCAACGACGATGGCTTCGATGCTTTCTGTGCCCGACTCTCTTATACCGTGACCGAGAGTTTCTCACAGAACCTTACTCTCACCCGTCCATTTGCGCAGTTGTGCGTGATGGCCGATGATATTGGTGCGTCGACATCTGATGCTTTGAAGCCTACCCATGCCCGGGTGGAGTTTACAGCCATACCCACTAGTTATAATCTGTTGACCGGTGTGCCGGGCGATTCTGAGCCGGTGACTTATACAGCGGCGGTGGAGAGTGCCGATGCCGGGGAGTTGACGGTTGATTACATCTGGATGGCACCGGAACAGGACGGAGTGGCTCAATTCTCAGTTACTCTCTTGCGTGACGGGGTAGAGATGGCTCCTGCTCAACGTTTCGAAGATGTGCCTTTGCGTATTAATTATCGGACCAATGTCTCGACGGGATTCCTGCCATGAGATGCGAAGAGACTTTTTCCTCTCTTTTAAATTTTGAAATAATGATGCCCCCTCTCTTGGATTTACTCACAAGTGAGGGGGCAATTTTTTTGTTGATTTGTTGGGCCGATAGTTCCCTCTCCCATGCTTTCTACGGTTGAGGCTGAGAAATCTGCGATGATGAATGTCTACTGCCGGGATGTGAGACTTATTGTTCACGCGTCCCGGCAGCTATTTGTTCGGAGGGAAGTGCGGCTGTTTTCAGTGTGTCGGGGAGAGTTGGGCGTCCATGGCAGCGGCAGCTCGGCGGCCGTCGCCCATGGCCAGAATAACGGTGGCTCCGCCACGCACGATGTCGCCTCCGGCATAGAGGTCGGGTAGGTCGCTCTGCATCGTTTCCTGGTTGACGACGATGGTACTCCACTTGCTTATGTTGAGCCCTTTCACCGTATGCGGGATAAGCGGATTGGGCGATACACCGATGCTCACGACAACCATGTCGACATCGACTTCTTCGATGGCTCCGGGAATGGCTACCGGGCTGCGACGACCCGATGCGTCGGGCTCGCCGAGCTTCATTTTTTGCAGGCGCATTTTGGTTACATGGCCTTTTTCATCGCCCAGGTATTCTATGGGGTTGTGCAGGGTGAGAAACTCTATGCCCTCTTCTTTGGCGTGTTTCACCTCTTCGCTGCGGGCGGGCATTTCGGCTTCGCTGCGACGGTAGACAATCATGGCGCGTTCGGCACCCAGGCGACGGGCGGTACGCACCGAGTCCATGGCGGTGTTGCCACCTCCGATGATGGCTACATGCTTACCGTGGAAGACGGGGGTGTCGGCATCGCTCTCGGCAGCATGCATGAGGTTTACACGAGTGAGGTATTCGTTGCTCGACATGACGCCGATGAGGTTCTCTCCGGGAATGTTCATGAAGCGGGGCAGACCGGCACCACTGGCGACGAAGATACCTTTGAATCCCATTTCATGCAGGTCGTCGTAGGAGAGGGTCTTGCCGATGATGCAGTCGGTCATAAATTCGACGCCCATTTTTCGCAAGCCGTCTATCTCAACGTCGACGATGCGATTGGGCAGACGGAATTCGGGAATGCCGTATTTCAGTACGCCGCCTATCTCGTGCAGGGCCTCGAAGACGGTAACGGAGTAGCCTTTCTTTATCATGTCGCCGGCAAAGGAGAGCCCGGCGGGGCCTGAACCTACGACGGCTACCTTTATGCCGTTGCGTACGGGAATGTCGGCGATGGATATTTGCCCGCTTTCACGTTCGTAATCGGCGGCAAAGCGTTCGAGATAACCGATGGCGACGGGTTCCTTGTGCAGTTTTTGCAGGTAGAAGCATTTCGATTCGCACTGTTTCTCTTGCGGACACACGCGGCCACACACGGCCGGTAGAGCGCTGGTCTCTTTCAGGGTCTTGGCCGCTTCGAGTATTTCACCCCGTTCAATGTTTTTGATAAACTTGGGTATGTTGATGCCTACGGGGCAACCGGTGATGCATTGAGGGTCGGGACAGTCGAGGCAACGGGAGGCTTCGACGAGAGCCTGCTCTCGGGTGAGGCCCTGGTTTACCTCTTCGTTGCAGGTGATGCGGTAGTCCGGAGCCAGTTCGTTCATCCGGGTGCGGGCTATGGCGATGCGCTCTTTGTTGGGTTTGGCTTTGCGGAGTGCTTCGCGCCATGATGCGGCGCGTTCGGCGCTTAGATATTCTTTATTGTCCATGGGTGTTTGCAATTATTCGATTCCTTTGTACGAAGAGAGGCGCATGATCATCTCGTCGAAGTCGACCTCGTGGGCGTCGAATTCGGGACCGTCGACGCAGACAAATTTTGTTTTTCCGCCTACGGTGACGCGGCAGGCACCACACATGCCGGTGCCGTCGACCATGATGGTGTTGAGCGAGGCCATGGTGGGCAGGTTGTATTTCTTGGTGAGGAGGGCGACGAATTTCATCATGATGGCGGGGCCTATCGTTACGCACAGGTCGACCTTCTCGCGTTTGATGACCTCTTCGACGCCATCGGTTACGAGACCTTTCTTGCCGTAGGAGCCATCGTCGGTCATGATGATGACTTCGTCGGAGTATGGACGTACTTGTTTTTCCAGAATGATGAGTTCCTTGGTGCGGGCAGCCAGTACGGTAATGACGCGGTTACCGGCTTTTTTCATGGCTT
>CAJLYN010000029.1 GCA_905210875.1 uncultured Bacteroides sp.
TTGTCTGCGCATGGCGCGCCGTTATATCGAAAACGGCCTGCTCGATGTCTCGGGCGGCCATCTGAAATTGACCCGTCGGGGGGTGTTTGTCTCCGATGGTGTGATGGCCGACCTTCTGTTTGTCGGCGATGAGTAGCTGTTCTTTTTTCTTGACAGGCAGAGTGTCGGGGCTTACAGATTGAATTTTACGCCTACACCCACCGACGAGTATAGTTGTTTCTTTACGGTGAGCCGTTCGGCACGCAGTTTCATTTCCAGTGTGATAAGTTTGCAGATATCGTAAGTGGTGCCCGCTTCATAACGTATGCGTTCGATACCTACGGTCTTGGTGGCGTTCATGCTGTTCATGCCTTCAAAAATCTCCATGGAAGCGAAAGGTTTCCACGGGTTTCCTTTGGCGATGGTCCCCACCACCTTTATTTGGTTGCGCCATTTGTTGTTGGGAATACCGGCCTTGTGGGTCTGTTCAAATTTGGAACAGAGTGAAAAGTTGAGGTGGGGCGTGGCGTAGCTGCCGTTGAGCCCTACCTGGTAGCGGTGTTGGTGCACATCTTTCTTGCCCGTGCTGCTCTCTTGGTTGAAGTAGGCGTAGTAGGCCATGACTTTGAGGTACTTGGGTACTAGCGTGTAGGTGAGGGTTACCGCGGGCATGAAACGTTCGTAGCCGCAGAAGTTGTCGTTGAGCCACAGGTCGGCCTGCACCAGCACATTCAGGTCGGGGCAGATGTTTTTGCTGGCGCTGACGTAGATAATGGCTCCGTAATCGAAATCGTAGAGATAATCTTTGGCTCCTGCCGGCAAGGAGAGCAGTAGTCCCGTAAGTGCCAGAAGCGGAAGACGCAACAGTTTTTTCATGTGTCGTGTGTTTTGTTATTCGTGATGATAAGGTTCGTGATTCAAAATAGTAAAGGCCCGGTAGAGTTGTTCGGTAAAAAGAAGTCGTATCATCTGGTGCGAAAAGGTCATCTTGGAGAGCGATATTTTCTCCCGGGCCGCATCGTAGACACGTTGTGAAAAGCCGTAGGGGCCGCCGATGGCAAAGACCAGTCGCCGGGGCACGGTGTGCATCTTCTTGTCGATGTAGTCGGCAAACTGCATTGAGCTGAATTCCCGGCCGTGTTCGTCGAGAAGCACGAGTGTGTCGCCTTCGCGCAAGACTTTGAGTATGAGTTCGCCCTCCCGCTCTTTCTGTTGTTCGATGCTCAGGCTTTTGGCATTTTTCAGGTCGGGTATCACCACCATGTCAAACGGTATGTAATGTTTGATTCTTTGGCAGTATTCGGTGATACCGTCGGCAAAACCCGATTGTACGGTTTTCCCGACAACTAAAAAATCTATTTTCATATCTCTCCTTACAGCTTTTTTGCGTACATTTGCCTGCCTCGAGAAAGTTTGTTCCCCGAAGCACTTGCCGACTGGGCTGCAAAGATAGTGAAAGGCGAGAGCAGAGGCAAGGAGAAAACGAAGTTTTCGCACGTTGGCTATGCCGGAGCCTCCGCCTCTATTTTTGACAAGCCAAGTGAAGGTGCGTGTAAAATGCCCGAACTTGTTGAGATTTTTAGCAAGCAGACCCTTGTCTGATGTGAAATTATAAGGATTGTTTTACCCTTTTTCTCTCCTTAGGGAACAGAGAAATTTTTAGAAACTGAAAATAAAGACATAAAAAATAAGAACCTATGAAAACTCCCGACCAACTGATTGACGACCTGATTGCGCTGGCTTTTGCCGAGGATATCGGCGACGGCGACCATACCACCCTCTGCTGTATCCCTGCCGATGAGATGGGGCGCTCCAAGCTCCTTGTCAAGGAAGAGGGTATCTTGGCGGGGGTAGACATAGCCCGCCGTGTTTTTGCCGCTTTCGATCCGACACTCTCGATGGAGGTCTTCATCGAGGACGGTACGCCTGTGAAGCCCGGCGATGTGGCCTTTATCGTGAGCGGTAAGGTGCAGTCGCTTTTGCAGACCGAGCGTCTCATGCTCAACATCATGCAGCGCATGAGCGGTATCGCTACCGTCACCCATCGCTATATGGAGCGTCTCAAAGGGCTGCATACCCGTGTGCTCGATACCCGCAAGACCACACCCGGCATGCGTATTCTCGAAAAAGAGGCTGTGCGCATCGGTGGCGGAGTGAACCACCGTATCGGCCTGTTCGACATGATACTGCTCAAAGACAATCATATTGATTTTGCCGGTGGCATCGAGGCCGCCATCACCCGGTGTCATAAATACCTCGAAGAAAAAGGTAAGAATCTCAAAATCGAAATCGAGGTGCGCAATCTCGACGAGTTGGAACAGGTGTTGCGAGTAGGAGGGGTCGACCGCATCATGCTCGACAACTTCACCCCCGAACTCACCCGTGAGGCGGTGCGTCGCATCGGTGGCCGTTACGAGACCGAGTCGTCGGGAGGCATTACCCTCGACACTATTCGCGATTATGCCGAGTGCGGCGTCGATTTTGTTTCGGTAGGAGCGCTCACCCATTCGGTCAAGGGGCTCGACATGAGTTTCAAGGCCTGTTGATTGTAGTACACTGTAATGTCCGAGCCCGATGGCCGACGATACTTACCTCACCGTAGCCCGCCTTTCCGAGGGACTTTACAAGGAGAAGATGAGCAAGTTCATCTCCTTTGCCGTGCCTGTGTCGACGATCGATGAGGTGAAAGAGGCTTTGGCCCGTTACCAAAAAGAGTACTACGATGCCCGCCATGTGTGCTGGGCCTATATGCTGGGGGCTGCTCGTACCGAGTTCAGGGCCAATGACAACGGGGAGCCTTCGGGTACGGCCGGGAAACCCATCTTGGGGCAGATAAACTCTTTTGGCCTCACCAACGTACTCATCGTCGTCGTGCGCTATTTCGGAGGCATCAAGCTCGGGACCAGCGGCCTTATCGAGGCTTATCGCGCTGCGGCTGCCGAGGCCATACGCGCCAACGAAATTATCGAGTGTCTCGTCGAGGACGATGTGCGCATATTTTTTGAATACCCCTTTATGAACGATGTGATGCGCATTGTCAAGGAAGAGAATGTTGCCATCATCTCCCAGTATTTCGACCTCGATTGCGACATGACCCTGCGTCAGCGCCGCACCATGTTGCCCCGTCTGCGTGAGCGGCTCTCCAAGGTAGAGTCGTTGCGTTTTGCCGAGCAAGGGCCGATGAGATGAAAAGTGTCATCACCTTTGATGGTGAGCACGAGGCGTCCCGGCTCGGCGAAGAAATCTTTGATGTATGCGCGGCCGTTTATCCACTCGTCGTTGAAACAGAGCCCGTAGGCCGTGCAGGTGTCGGTTCGTAACCGATAGGAGAACTTCCCGTTGCGCACGGGAATGACGATGTTTCCTTTTGATGCGTATCGGTTGAATACCTCTTCGGGGCTATTGAGCAAGATGGCCGTGCTTTGGGGACGGCCGGTGACCGACCCTTCGATGAGGCATTCGATTTTGGCCGGTTTCTTTCGAGGAGAGAGGCTGATGCCGAGGAGTTGCCACTCTTCGCTTTCGATGAAGTCGATTTGTTCTTCGTCGTCGGCCAATGGTTCGAAAAACAGGGAGACGGCGGTGAGTCCTGTCGAATCGGATTGGATTTTCTTCCCTGTCTCGACGCCTTCGGTTCGGGTGAGGGCATATTTCCGTTCCCCTTTCGAGTTTTGCAAATGCGTCTCGGGCGATAGGGAGAATCGACCTCCCGGCAGGCAGCATACGGTTAGGTCGAGGCGCGTTGCCTCGGGTGTGCACACGATGCGTTCGAGGACCAGATTATTTGTGGAGAGATTGTGGGTTATCTCGGGCTGTTCGAGGGTCAGACAGCGGTTGCAGGCTGTTGCCAGCAAACACAGTAATAGAAGCAGACAGGTCTTTTTCATGGGGTTTGTAAGTAGAGGTTTTTTCTCTCTTAGTCGCAAAAGTAAGAAAAAGGTTACAGTTTCCCCGCTTTATTTTTTGCGTTGGTTTGGAGTTTTTGTCATTTCCCGGCTTTTTGCCATGCGGGAGGATTCCCCGTCAAGCGGGGAATGACAAGGACAGCGGGAAAATGCAAAGAACAGCGGGGGAGTGGTGGAGCAGCGAGCAAAAGCAAAAGACCGTAACCTTCCTGTCTTTTTCTTTCAGTCTTTTGTGCTGTTTTACAAGAGATATTTCATTTCATTCATAAATTCACTATTGTTTTCCTTTAATGTAAAAAGTATGGGATTTAGTGAGAAGCGGCAGGAAATATTCAGTCAAGGAGGAACGTGTTGCCCAAGCCTATTTAAAAAAGGTAAATTATTATCATATAGGATTCGAAATTGCCTTTCCTATCCCCATTGCATTTTGTTTCTCTTCGCCGATTCATGTGCTTATGATTCTTTAAATTAAAAATCCTAAAAAATATTTTGTAGACATAATATTATTTATATCATTGCACATGAATTTATATGAATGAAAACAATACGATTTATATCTTTATTACTTATGGTTGCTTTCCTGCCGGCTTGCGACAAAAGTGATGATAATAGCGGTGCACCGAATGAAAATGTCACTGTTGATTATTCGAAAGTCAAGTCGCGGGTTACAGTTGATGTGGCAACAGGTGATGAGACGAAAGAGTTTTACTCTTTCGATGCTGATGGAAAACAAACCGGTTATGAAAAGTACGTCAATGACAATAGAGTCAGATTATATACCAATTATCGTTATGGAGACAAATCGTTGAAATATGATTGGTATGAAGGGGCGTACACTTATGAGGTGGCTTATGTTTTTTATAATGATGACTATGATACCTTGAAATATATATCCAAAACAATCACCAATGTCATAAATGGAAAGAAAGGATGGACGGCTTATGAGTACGATTCAATAGGCCGTCCGACTTGGTATGAGAGACATGATTTGCATAATTATAATAATATTATTTACAGTTATCCTGCTTTTTTTGAGTATTTAGGATATTGGGTGAATTACTATGGTCAATATAATTTAGATAAATTTGATTGCCTCTATAACGGTCTGACATTGATTATAGAACCGCAGTCAAACAGATATGATGTGGAGAGTTCCGAATGGTACGTTTGCGCGGATTCGACGATAGATGCGTGGAGCGCTGTGGATCGTGCCCTTTTGATATCGATGTTGAAGAGAAAACCCAAAAGCGTTATTCGGTTCTATGACGAAACGTTCACAAAAATCCTCTCTGTGGAATACTATGAAAATGGGAAGAAGAAGGGTGGTTTCCAAAATGAATTCGACCTGAAAGGGAATCCGATTAAATATGAATATAGAACAAAAGATGGCTATACTCGTTCCCACTACTATACCTATGATGTAGATGGCAGGCTTATCGGATATGATTATCGTTATGGAAGTATCTTGATACGAAGAAGTAATTGCGTTTACGAAGGAGATAAGTTGACGTATGATGAGAACAAATATAACTCCGATAGCGGAGAGAAGGTTTTTGAGAGGAAAGTGATTGAAACATATTGATTGTTTGTCTTTTTTCAGATATTGACGAATGTGCGCTTTTATGAAAAAACAAGTCCCACTTTTACATAAAAATACTTTGCCGCCATTAGTGGACGAAAGTCCCGAAATACTCATTTTGGGCACGTTGCCCGGTGATAAGTCGTTGCTTCATCGGGAATATTACCGAAACAGGAGAAACAGGTTTTGGGAAGTATTTGCTTCGTTAATCTGTGAGTCGTTCGATTCGTATGCCGATAAGGCACATGCTTTGACCATGAGGCGCATTGCTTTGTGGACTGTGCTTGAATCGGCTGAAAGAGAAGGTTCGACAAATCGGAAGTTGCACCATGTGAAGCCGAATGACATACTGGGTTTCTTTCAAAAATACCAGACCATCGATACCATCGTTTTTAATGGCCGGGATGCTGAAAAATATTTCTTAAAGTATTTTGGCTCCTCTTTACCGCGGGTACGCCGGGTGGTTAAGCCGAGTACAAGTTCTACAAATACGCATGAGACAGTAGAGTCGTTACGCGCTAAGTGGAAAGAAATATTCAAATAGATAAATTGTAGTCTTCTTTATTTCTGTCCCGCACGAGCATTTGTTTTTAAGAGCTTGTGCGGGATTTTGTCTGTCTATATTCCCAATATGTGTAGAACCTTTCACTTGGCATCTCCAATAAAGTCGTGAGATCTTATATAGGTTCGTTTGGTAGGTCGTTCATTCGCTATGGCCGGCAGATATGTCTGTCACACCGGGCAAAGGCGAATGTCAGATAAAGAATCAAGAAATACTGTCAGGCCGCGTCGAGGTTGAGAATCTCTTGGAGAATTTCCATGCCGCATTTTACCGAGTCGACCTGAGCCACGACCATCGACCGTTTTCCTTTGATTTCGCGCAATTGGCAGCGGCGGGGATACTTTTGCAGGTAAGCCAGAATTTTGCCGAAGGCCGGCGACTGGAAATACCGTGTGTGCTCGTCCGAGACGAAATGCAGAATCATCTTGCCCTGTTTCAGCACCACCTTTTCCATGCCCAGTTGCTTGGCCATGCGGCGCAGGCTCACCACGCGTATCAGTTCTTCGCCCTCGTGCGGTATGCGGCCGAAGCGGTCGCGCAGCCGTTCGGCAAACGCCTGAATGTCGCTCTCCTTCTCCATGTTGTCGAGTTCCTGGTAGAGCGAGATGCGTTCCGAGGCGCCGGGAATGTAGTCGTTGGGGAAGAGCAGTTCGAGGTCCGACTCAATCTGACAATCGGCCGAGTAGCTCTCCGGTTCGCTGTCGGCCGAGGCATACAGGTCGCCAAACTCATCGTCTTTCAACTCCTGTACCGCTTCGCGCAGAATCTTCTGGTAGGTCTCGTAACCCAGGTCGGCGATAAATCCGCTCTGTTCGGCGCCCAGCAGGTTGCCCGCTCCGCGTATGTCGAGGTCCTGCATGGCGATGTGTATGCCGCTGCCCAACTCCGAGAAACTCTCGATGGCCTGCAAACGGCGCCGCGCGTCGACGGTGAGTTCGCGCAGCGGCGGGGTGAGCAGGTAGCAGAAAGCCTTTTTGTTGCTACGGCCTACGCGGCCTCGCAGCTGGTGCAATTCGCTCAGTCCGAAGTTTTGGGCGTTGTTGATGATGATGGTGTTGGTGTTGGGCATGTCGATGCCCGACTCGATGATGGTCGTGGCGATAAGCACATCGTACTCGTAGTCGGCAAAGCCCAAGATGGCCCGTTCGAGTTCCTCGGGATTCATCTGTCCGTGCCCCACCACCGTGCGGGCTCCCGGTGCGAGTTTGTGAATGAGCCGTTCGAGGTCGTAGAGTTGCGGTATGCGGTTGTTTACGATGAAGACCTGTCCGCCACGGCTCAACTCGAAGTTGACAGCTTCGCGTATGATGTCTTCGTTGAAGGCGTGTACCTCGGTCTGTATGGGGTAGCGGTTGGGGGGCGGTGTAGTGATGGCCGAGAGGTCGCGGGCACCCATGAGTGAGAATTGCAGCGTGCGGGGAATAGGGGTGGCCGACATGGTGAGGGTGTCGACATTGACCCGCATCTGTTTGAGTTTTTCCTTTACAGCAACACCGAATTTCTGCTCCTCGTCGATGATGAGCAGCCCGAGGTCTTTGAATTTTACATCTTTACCGATGAGACGGTGGGTGCCGATGACGATGTTGATGCTGCCGTCGGCGATGCCTTTGAGCGTCTCTTTGATTTGTGCCGGTGTGCGGGCGCGGCTCAGGTAAGAAACCTTGACGGGAAAATCTTTGAGTCGCTCGCTGAATGTCTTGTAATGTTGGAAGGCCAGAACCGTAGTCGGCACCAGCACCGCCACCTGCTTGTTGTCGCAGGCGGCCTTGAAGGCGGCGCGTATGGCAATTTCGGTTTTCCCGAAACCCACGTCGCCGCAAATGAGGCGGTCCATGGGGCGGTCGCGTTCCATGTCGGCCTTTACTTCGGCGGTCGATTTCAGCTGGTCGGGCGTATCTTCATAGATAAACGAGGCTTCGAGTTCGTGTTGCATGAAAGTGTCGGGCGAGAAGGCAAAGCCCTTCTCGTTGCATCGCTGGGCGTAGAGCTTGATGAGGTCACGGGCGATGTCCTTCATCTTGCTCTTGGTCTTCTCCTTCATGCGCTCCCAGGCTCCCGACCCGAGCTTGCTGATGCGAGGTGGTTCGCCCTCCTTGGCCCGGTATTTGGCCAGTTTGTGCAGGGCGTGTATGCTCACAAAGAGAATGTCGTCGTTCTGGTAGATGAGTTTGATGACCTCTTGCATGGAACCGTTGAGTTCGGTGCGGAAAAGCCCTCCGAACTTGCCTACGCCGTGGTCGATGTGCACGATGTAGTCGCCCACCTCAAACTGTCGCAGCTCTTTTAGCGAAAGGGCCAGTTTTCCCGAACGGGCCTTGTCACTGCGCAACTGGTACTTGTGGAAACGATCGAAGAGCTGGTGGTCGGTAAAGAAGCAGAGCCGCAGTTCGTTGTCGATAAACCCCTCGTGTAGGGTCTTGTTGACAGCCGTAAAGGGAATATCTTCGCCTTTGTCTTCAAATATGTTGGCAATGCGTTGTGTCTGTTTCTCGCTGTCGCTGAGAATATAAAGTTTGTAGCCTTTGTGCAACAGAGAGGTGAATGACTCGATTACCAAGTCGAAATTTTTGTGGTAAATAGGTTGCGGCGAGCAGTTGAGCGTGAGAGTGGCTTCTGTCTCGTTGTGGAAAGATTTGGCCCCGTAATCGATGCGTTTGAAGTCGAGTATGTCGCGGGCAAAGATGTCGACATCGATGAGTTTCTCCTGGGCGTGCAGGTCGCCCTCTTCGCTGATGAGAAGCTGTTGCGACAGGGTGTCGGAGGCGACGCTGTGCATGCGGTCGAGCACCCAGTCGAGGTCTTTGACAGCAAGCAGGGTGTGCTTGTCGATGAATTGCAGCAGCGAGATGCCTATGGCCGAGCCGGCTTGCAGGTCGGGTATGACAAAAATCTCGTCGACCGGTTCCTGCGAGAGTTGGGTGTCGATGTTGAAGGCGCGTATGCTCTCTATTTCGTCGCCGAACGTGTCGATGCGGTAGGGCAGGTCCGACGAGAAGGAGTAGACATCGACGATGCTGCCCCTGATGGCAAACTGTCCCGGTTCATAGACATAGTCGACCCGTTCGAAGCCGTAGCCCGAGAGAAAGTCGGCAATGTCGGAGAGGTTGCATTTCTCGCCTTTGGCCAGTCGCAGGGTGTTGCGGTGCAACTCTTCGTTCGAGGCCACCTTTTCGCACAGAGCCTCGGGATAGGAAACCACGAGAAGAGGCGAGCCGGCTTGTTGCAGACGGTTGATGGTGTCGGTGCGGAGAATGTCGGCGGCGGGGTCGACCTGCCCGTATTTCAGCGCCCGTTTATAGCCCGAGGGGAAGAAGAGAACCCGCTCGTCGCCCCGTATCTGGGTCAGGTCGTTGTAGAGATAGCCAGCCTCTTCGGCGTCGTTGGCAATGAACAAGGTGGTTACCCCGTACTCTGGAAGTCCCGAGAGGAGCAGGGAGACGGCGGAGCCTTGAAGCCCCGCTATGTGGAGCCGGGTGCGGCTGTCGTCTTTCACGAAGTCTTTCAATGCTTCGGAGCGGGCTGCCGTCAAAAAAAGATTGGGTAACGAGTGGAGTTCGACCATAGTATAGAAAATTACCGCAAAAATACATTTTTTACCCCAATAATAAAGGCCTGACTATAAAAACAAGAATCACCCGAAAGATTCTGTCATGGTTTGAAATCTGTCAGACGACATTACATTCCGATACGAAGTCTCGGGCTGTCGGGGAAAAACCTCTGTCGAAACGGCGATTGTCTCGATAATTTCTCGGCTGTAAGTTTTGCAATCTGCCTATTTCGTTTAACTTTGTAGCCGTTTACCAACGCTTCAAAATATGAGTGAAGTCCAGAGAAAGGCCGACGGAGTGGTTATCATTCCGACCTATAACGAAAAAGAAAACGTAGAGAATATCATACGCGCGGTAATGGAGTTGCCGCACGTGTTCGATGTGTTGATTATCGACGACGGTTCGCCCGATGGTACGGCCGCCATTGTCAAGCGGTTGCAGGCCGACGAGTTTGCCGATCGTCTGCACCTTATCGAACGAAAAGGAAAGCTCGGTCTCGGTACGGCCTATATCACCGGATTCAAATGGGCGATAGCAGAGAAATATGACTACGTCTTCGAGATGGATGCCGATTTTTCCCACAATCCCAAGGACCTTCTCCGTCTCTACGATGCCTGTGCCAAAGAGGGTGCAGACATGTCTATCGGTTCGCGATACATTACCGGCGTAAATGTGGTGAACTGGCCCATGGGACGTGTCATCATGTCGTACTATGCCTCGAAGTATGTGCGCATCGTTACCGGATTGAAGATTGCCGACACCACTGCCGGATTTGTATGTTACCGCCGTCAGGTCCTCGAAACGATAGAGCTCGACCGCATACATTTCAAGGGATATGCTTTCCAGATAGAGATGAAATTTACCGCCAGCAAGTGTGGATTCAAGATTACCGAAGTGCCCATTATCTTTATCAACCGTGAACTCGGTGTGAGCAAGATGAGCGGCGGAATCTTCGGCGAAGCCGTTTTCGGCGTCTTGCGGTTGAAATTGTGGAGCTGGTTCCGAAAATATCCTCAAAAGCCAAAACAACCTGAACGTCTGAACGCATGAGAAGTCTACTGATAAAAAATGCGCTTCTCATCAATGAGGGCAAAAGTGCAGTGGCTTCGGTTCTGGTTGTTGGAGACACCATAGCCGCTGTTTACACCGACGATACCTATGCCGACATTGAGTCTCATGTCGATACCGTTATCGATGCTATCGGAAAGTGGCTGCTCCCCGGTGTCATCGACGACCAGGTACATTTCCGTGAGCCCGGTCTCACTCACAAGGCCGACATCAACACCGAGTCGATGGCCGCAGTGGCCGGCGGCGTTACCTCCTATATGGAGATGCCCAATACCAAGCCACCTACCACAACACGCGAGGCTCTCGAATGGAAATTCTCCCGTGCGGCGCAGACCTCCCTGGCCAATTACTCTTTCTACATCGGTGCCACCAATGACAATATCGACGAGATACTCCGGGCCGACTATCGCCGCGTGTGCGGCATCAAGGTGTTCATGGGTTCGTCGACGGGAAATATGCTGGTCGATAATGCCGATGCTTTGGCCCGTATTTTTTCCGAAGCACCGGCTCTTGTTGCCGTACATTGCGAGAAAGAGGAGATTATCAAGGCCAACAGAGAAAAGTATATCGCCGAGTATGGAAAAGATTTGCCCGTCACCTTTCATCCCCTGATACGGAGTGCCGAGGCCTGCTATGCCTCCTCGTCCGAGGCTGTGGCGCTGGCTCAGCGCTACAATACCCGCCTGCATCTGCTGCACCTCTCTACGGCCAAGGAGTTGACCCTGCTCAGCGACGGACCAGTTGAGGAGAAACGCATCACCGGCGAGGTGTGTGTGCATCACCTCTTTTTCGACGACAGCGACTATGCCCGCTATGGAAACCTGATAAAGTGGAACCCCGCCATCAAGACGGCCGCCGACCGTGAAGCCCTCATGCAGGCCACGGTGTCGGGTCGCATCGATGTGGTGGCTACCGACCATGCACCGCATCTACTCGACGAGAAGCAGGGTTCCTGTCTCGAAGCCGCCTCAGGAGGCCCGCTGGTACAGCACTCGTTGCAGGTGATGCTCGAAAAGTCGTGGCAGGGCGCTATTCCCCTTGAAACGGTTGTGGAGCGTATGTGTCACGCTCCTGCCAAACTTTTCGGCATCGAACGCCGGGGATTTATTCGCCCCGGATATTATGCCGACATGGTATTGGTCGACCCTGCCAAGCCCTATACGGTCACACCCGAGAATGTGCTGACCAAGTGCTGCTGGTCGCCTTTTATGAATCATACCTTCCCCGTTACCATCGACACAACCTTTGTCAATGGTATCATCGCCTTTCAGAACGGTCAGGTCGAGCCTTCCTGTCGGGGCAAGGAGTTGCGTTTCAATCCCCGTTCATAAAGAGAAAGATACTTCTTATAGTCGACGGCAGAGGTGATGATGTAACTAACCATCATCTCTGCCGTCTTTTGTTGCTTTATTGAAAGATGATGGAAAAATAAATATAGTCGCTTACCCCTTTGATGTTTTTCCATTTTGCCGGGTGTAGTTTCATGTCTCGCAATTTACAGAATTTCTGTGCATCGTAACTTTTGCCTTCAATGACTACCGGTTCTATGATACCGGAGGTATAAGCGATAAAGGGTATTTCTTGCCAGGTAGTGTAAGGTTCTTCGCTCAGTGTCTCCATGAAGATGCCGCCAGAAGCAAATTTCAGACTCTTAGAAATGCTGTAAGCATTGTTGTCCGAGACTATTTTCACACTGTCGGAAGTTACCGGATAAGAGAGAAAGTCGATGGTTATGGTAGAGTCGTTTATTGTTGACCAGTAGAATCGTTCGGGCAGGACATCTTTTTCGGTGGTGAGGTGCCCGTCTCGGCAGACATTCTGTAAAACTCTATATCGGGTTTTACCGGAGAAATCTCCCGATATGGTCACTCGCATATAGTGACAGTTCTGTGCCTGAGCATATAACTTCCATACGGGATCGTCGCTCTCTGAATATCGAATAGTAACCTCGTTTTGAGCTGAGAGGAGAGTGGTGGTAAGCAGGAGAAATAGTAAAAGGGCCTTTTTCATGGCATCAAAGTTAGATATGAAAATGGCAACGGCCCGAATGAATTCGGGCTGTTGTCTCGTGTAAAAGATTGAAAAATTTATTTCTTCTCGATTTTCTCTTGAACGATGGCGTCGACCACGGCGACAGTGGTGAGGTTGACAATGTCGCGCGGTGAACTCTCGATATCGGTAAAGTGAATCGGCTTGTTCAAGCCCATCTGTATCGGGCCGATGGAGTTTCCGATGCCCATTTCGAGCAGCAGCTTGTAGGCCGAATTGGCCGAACTGAGGTTGGGGAAGATGAGAGTGTTGACATCTTTTCCGGCCAGTCGGCTGAACGGGAAGGTGCGGTCGCGCAGTTCCTTGTTCAGGGCAAAGTGTACCTGCATCTCGCCGTCGATGGCCAGGTCGGGATACTCCTTCTGCATGATGGCAACGGCTTCGTGTACAAGAGCGGGGCTGCCCACCTTGTCGGCACCGAAGTTGGAGTAGGAGAGCATGGCGATTTTGGGTTCCTGAGCAAAGAAACGTAGGGTTTCATTTGCCAGTTTGGCGATGTCGACAAGCGTGTCGGTATTGGGGTGCCGGTTGATGAGCGTATCGGCCAGGAAGAAGGTGCCTTTGGGGGTGGTGATGATATGCATGGCCCCGAAGTGGCTATGGCCTTCACGAATGCCGATGACATCTTTGGCAATCTGTATCGTCTCGGTATACTTGGTGTAGGTGCCGGTGATAAAGGCGTCGGCGTCGCCGCATTCAACCATCATCATGCCAAAATAGTTGCGGTCGTACATCTTCTCGTTGGCTTCGTCGGGGGTGATGCCTTCGCGGTGCCGTTTCTGAGCCAGAATTTGTGCGTAATGACGTCGGCGTGGAGCTTCGGCCTCACTGCGCAGACTGACGATTTCGATACCATCGAGACTCAGACCCAGGTCTTTGGCAAGATTTGTGATGTAGTCGGCGTTACCCAGCAAGATGGGGTGGCATACACCTTCCTGATAGGCGGTAACGGCAGCGGTGAGCATATTTACATGGTTGGCTTCGGCAAATACCACGCGTTTGGGGTTCTGTTTGGCCATGTCGGTGAAGTTGCGCAACATCTTGTTGTCGTAGCCCATGAGTGCTTCGAGCTTGGTCTGATAGGCAGTCCAGTCTTCGATATTTTTGCGGGCCACGCCCGATTTGATGGCAGCTTTGGCTACGGCGGGAGCTACCGTAGTGAGCAGACGTGGGTCGAGAGCTTTGGGAATGATGTATTCGGGACCGAAGCTGATGCTTTCTACTCCGTATGCAGCGTTGACCACATCGGGGACTCGCTTCTTGGCAAGGTCGGCAATGGCATATACTGCGGCCAGTTTCATCTCTTCGTTGATACAGGTGGCCCGCACGTCGAGTGCGCCGCGGAAGATATAGGGGAATCCCAGTACGTTGTTGATTTGGTTGGGGTAATCCGAACGGCCTGTGGCAAAAATCAGGTCGGGGCGCGAGGCTTTGGCCTTTTCGTAGGAAATTTCGGGGTTGGGGTTGGCCAAGGCGAAGACGATGGGTCGGTCGTTCATCGACTGTACCATCTCGGGTGTTAGTACGTCGGCGCGGGAGAGACCCAGAAATACGTCGGCCCCTTTCATGGCTTCGGCCAGCGTGTTGATATCGCGGTGGGTGATAAATTGTTTTTTCGATTCGTTCAGATTGGTGCGTTTGTCGTTGATGACACCTTTACTGTCGACCATTACCACATTTTCGGGTTTTACTCCCAGCATGATGTAGAGTTTTGTGCAGGAGATGGCCGATGCACCGGCCCCGTTTACAACGATGCGCACGTCTTCTATTTTCTTCCCTTGTATTTCGAGGGCGTTCAGCAGTCCGGCACCTGAGATGATGGCGGTACCGTGCTGGTCGTCGTGCATGACGGGTATGTCGAGCTCGGCTTTCAGACGATTTTCAATTTCAAAACATTCAGGAGCTTTGATGTCTTCGAGATTGATACCTCCGAATGTGGGCGCAATGGCTTTTACGGCCTGTATGAATTTTTCAGGGTCTTTCTCATTGACTTCTATGTCGAAGACGTCAATGCCTGCAAAAATTTTGAACAACAGGCCTTTGCCTTCCATGACAGGTTTGCCGGCCAAGGCACCTATGTCGCCGAGCCCCAGTACGGCCGTGCCATTTGAAATGACCGCTACAAGGTTGCCTTTTGAGGTGTATTCATACGCGGTTTGGGCATCTTTCTCGATTTCCAGACACGGTTCGGCCACCCCAGGAGAATAGGCAAGGGAAAGGTCCATTTGCGTGCTATACGGTTTGGTGGGAACGACTTCTATCTTTCCCGGGCGTCCTTCGCTGTGGTAGCGCAAGGCCGCTTCTTTGGTTACTTTTGCCATATATTATTGTATAAGGATTAAAATCAATAAAAATCAATTTCGGGTTGGGCCAAGTTTCAGCCATACAAATATAGCAATTTGTGTGAAGAAAAGATGCCGAAAAGCAATTTTTTAAACAAAATTATATTCAAAAGGTTTTTTGTACAATAATTTGTCTGTTTTTACCCGGGATTTGTGTTGTATTGTCATGTGTAAATATGCAAAATCGCAATATCTCTGTCCTTTGAAGTCGCGTGAAGACATTTACATGAATTAACATAGCGAATTCATAATATAGGAGAAAACTTTTTTCTTTCATTTAGTTTTCTCTTATCTTTGCATTCTCATATAAGCCTTTTACGATGACCAAAGATCTGAAACAACGTGTAATAGAAACCTCTTTTGCCCTCTTTTTGCGGCATGGTATCAAATCCATCACAATGGATTACATTGCTTCGCAGGTGGGTATTTCAAAACGTACCTTGTATGAGTTGTTCAAAGACAAGGATCAGCTCCTGCTCGAATGTTTGACATGGAACCGCAGGGAGATTGAGAAAATGTCTTTGGAAGTAGCCCAAAAGGTCGACAACGCTTTGGCTTTTCTTCTCGAAGTCTTTATGATTCAATGGAAGCGTATGCGCAATGTCAATCGGAATTATTTTTCCGATTTGAAGCGTTACCACCCGCAAGTGGCGCGTATGTTCGACGATGAGCGTGTATCGCAAGCCGAGAGTATGCGACACATACTCGAACAGGGTCAGGCCGAAGGGCTTATATTAAAAGATTGCCGGTGCGATATCGTGGCACAACTCCTTTCTACCAAATTTGATATTCTCTTTGGCCTTGACGAGATATGTTCGGTAGAATTTACATTCATGGAAACCTTTGAAATGATATTTAAGGCCTTTATTCGGGGAATTGCTACGACAAAAGGGTTGGAAATTATCGACCGATATTTTGCCGACATGGAGTCCTGACGGGAAGCAAGGGCCCTTCTTGTTGCAAAGGATTTCCCCGGCAACAAGAAAAATTGTAGGTGTCTCTTTCTTTTCAAAACTTTGTAAACCAATAAAAATACCGACT
>CAJLYN010000030.1 GCA_905210875.1 uncultured Bacteroides sp.
ACGTTCCACTACGACTAATGTAAAAGAACAACTCATCATTCTCTACCCAAACATTCAGTCCAACATCTCCCCCACCACAAGGCATCGATTCTGAAGAATTCTTGCTTTGCTCTGTCCAAATATAATCTGTAGGGCCTGAATATGCTGATGTCATTACAAGACAGAATAATAGCGTCAAATAAATTTTATTCATATTGCGTTTTGTTTTCACTTACTATTCAAATAAGGTCTCAGCACTATCTTTGTGATATGAGGGACTGTCTTCACTGCATATTTTTTCAAAACTCCGGGGCCACAGCTACTATTACCCAGTCCCGTCACGTCTGCATCAATATTTATATAGACATATCCCGAATGTTTTAACTCATAATCGTGTGACGCATTATATATATCCATCACAGAATATGGTAAAACTGACGCTGAAAAAGCTTTTTCAACAGCAGAAATTTGAATACCGTCTCCCTCTTTATCAAAGATTCGGACAGTAGAAACAGATTCTAAATTACCAGAGTCCTGAGGCCGCGGATAGTGGACATAGTGATCACCGACCTTAGAACTCCACCAACCAATCTTGGCTGCCCTATAACGATCAGGATAAGTTTCAAATGGTCCATAACCATACCACTCCATATTACACAATGTTGAATTTGCTACAAATACAGTTCCCAAACGCGGTAATGTCGGCAGATTTCCCGATGGGAAATATTTCATCTCATGTTCAATTTCACCATTACCATGAACGGTATAATTATTTTCAACTATAATATGCCCCTCTTTGTAAGTATATTTATGTTTGGAAATAACCCTAACAATATCAGGGCTTACCTTCTTCCAGACGAACTTGAGTTGTTCTATTTCGGGTGATTGTAAATTATTAGTTATCCATTCTTTCGCTAACCAGTTTCCAAACCCTTTATCATTGTCAGTGGGTGCTCTAAAGGCCTGAAAATAGCTACTTGTACCTACCTTACCAGGAAGGAGCATACACTTTCCCTTATAGGACAGGTTTAATAGCGAGGCGTCTTTTTTATTCCATGATACTGTAATATCATCATTAGATATGCGTAAAATTCGTTTATTGTCCTCAACATATAACGGCACACTTTTTTTCATCGAATGACTTTGTACAACAGCCAATACATTATCATTGAGAGGCAACTGCTCATAAGCCACTTCAAAACCCGCATCAGCCCACATACAATCCTCTTTCAATGTAAATGATACCGTTATACGTAAATCTGCATTTTCATTTTCAATTTCCAATAATGACAACTCAATATTTGCTTTATCTCCAGGATCTATATTGGGTATATTAATTGCCTGCTCATGCAACACCTGACCGTTTCTCATCAATACACAAGAACAATTGTAAATATCTGTACCTACATGATGATTATGGTTTGTAATTTCCAACAAGCACTTGTTTTCTTCTTTATTCCATCGTAGAAGCTTTACATAGACCGGCTGATAAACTTTTTTGACCTCAAGATATTTGGGGGTAATTTCTCTATCACACATAACAATACCATTGAGACAAAACGCCTTGAGATTAGGTTTATCTCCAAAATCTCCACCATAAGCAACCTGCTTTTCACCGTTCTCGGTATAACGTATTATACCTTGATCAACCCAATCCCATATAAATCCGCCAGCCATTCTCGGATTACTGTATATTTCATTCCAATACTCCTGAAAGTTTCCCAAAGCATTTCCCATAGAATGAGCATATTCACTTGTTATCACAGGTCTACCTCCATTATCAGACAAAGCCAAAGACAACAGTCTTTCCCATCTTGCATTTTCGGCACGTTCTTTGTTGGAACTTTCATCAACACCGGGATTTAAATATTCATCTTGCGTTCTAGGATAAAATCTGCTTATCACGTCTACTGTATTCGGATCATTGCCGTTAATACCTTGTGCTCCCTCATAATGAATAGGACGAGTGGGATCGAAATCTTTCAACCAAGCACTTATTGCAGCGAAATTCGGCCCATATCCACTTTCATTCCCCATACTCCAAAATATTACAGATGGGTGATTTTTATCACGTTCTGCCATACGTATAGCTCTATCCAAAAAGGCATTACACCAATCAGAATTATTCGCCAATATACCCCGTACACCGTGAGTTTCAATATCGGCCTCGTCCATAACATACATTCCTATAGAGTCACACAATTCATAAAAGCGTGGATGATTGGGGTAATGTGCTGTTCTAACAGCATTTATATTGGCCTTCTTCATCATTACGAGGTCCTTCCACATCAGTTCCTCGGTCATGACACGAGCCTTATATGGATCATGCTCGTGCCTGTTAACGCCTCTAAAACGTATTGGACTACCATTTATGAGAATCTTGCCATTTTTTACTTCTACGCTCCTAAATCCGACTTTCGATGAAATTTTTTCATACACAGTTCCCGCTCCATTGTGCAAGGTTATATCCAATTGATATAAATTAGGAGTTTCCGCAGTCCACAATTTGGGAGAATTAATTTTTTCAGAAATAACACCCATCTTCCTCTTCCCTCTTTGGGGAAACCACTCATTCATTATTGCTGCCCTATAATCCTTGTTCAATATTGTTTTAACATCTATTGTCCTATTCAAAACAACATTGCCTTGCTTATCAGAAAGACGTACAGAAATTGAGTCTCCTGCTAGATTTCTGTTACCATAATCTTTCAGTTTAAAATCAATCTCAAAATTGAAATTACGATATGTGCTATCGGGTATAGTTCTTACGGTATAATCGCAAATTCTCAAATTCGAAGTATGGAACAATGTAATGTCTCGATGAATTCCTCCAAAACGCCAAAAATCCTGATCTTCTAAATATGATCCATCACTATACTTATATACTTCTACAGCTATATCATTCTCTCCCTGTCGAATATATTTTGTAATATTAAACTCCGACGGTTCCATACTACCTTGACTGTAACCTACTTTCTCTCCATTTATCCATACATAAAAAGCACTCATAACCCCGTCAAACCTGATAAAAGTCTGTCCCCCATTTACCCATCGTTCAGGGACATGAAAAGTACGGCGATATTGACCTACAGGATTTCTTTCCACATAAGTTGTGTAAGATTTTTTGGGTTCGTCTGTTACAAATGGAGGATTAATTTTAAATACGTACCCTGCCGATGCATATATAGGTGTTCCAAAGCCCAAAATTTCCCAATTAGATGGAACTTCTATTTTTCTCCATAAAGTATCACAGAAATCAGACTCAAAAAAATCTGTTTCACGGGCTTTCGGTGTAGGGCTCCATTTAAACCTCCATATACCATTGAGAGATATTGAATTATCACCTTTTTTATGAACATATGGTATAAAGGAGGCCCTGGGCGGTTCACGATTTATCTGAAGCACATGATTGTTCTCCCAATCATTATTTTGGGAGAACAATGCATTGCTTTGCAAACATACCGTTGCAACAAGAAAGATCGATAATATTTTTTTTGTATAGCGGTTGTTCATTTCTATATTTATTTGATTAATGGGAGCCAAACTGTCATCTCTGCCTTACCTCTGTTGCCCCATGCATAATAAGGAATCAGTTTGATTGTTGTTTTATTTTTATTGCTTTTAACTTCACGATACAATAACTTATCCCATGAGGCATGTTCTTCTACAGAAACGCTACACTTTAAAGACTTCACCTTATGGCCATCAATAATCTCATTTTCCAATAGGAACTTTGTATCAGCAGGGATAAGAATATCATCTATATCGTTTCCACCATTAATATCTATACTTTCAAGACAATATACCAATGGACCGCGGGTTATAGCCACTTGATTCCGCGTCTCTTCTACCAGAGGATTAGACTCCATCATTCTCACCTTCATTTCCATATCCAGCTCAATGACATCACCCTTTTTCCATTTTCTACTTATCGTAACATATGTATTGGGATTCGCAACAACATCTAATTTTTTCCCATTTAAACGAATAACACTTTCATCACACCATTCGGGTATTCTTAATTTAATCGCTATTTCTGTCTTCTGAGATATTTTTTCTATCATTAGCACGACTCTGCCATCATATGGATATTCTGTTTTCTGCACCACCTTTAATGTTTTGTCGGCCAAGATAGTATTCAATTCATTTGCGCCATATAGATTACACCATAATGTATTCTCCCCTAATGTATACGCATAATTTTGAGCTTCGCATACGGTCCGTAGTGTATTGGGGGGACAACAGAAACAACTTATGTACTCACGTCTTTCTTTCGGCCACCTTAAAGTATAAGGAAAATCATCACTTATCCTCAGAGGATTGGTGTAAAAATATTTTTTTCCATCCAAACTTATTCCACTTAATACACTATTATAAAGAGATTTTTCTAGAACATCTGCATACTTTGCTTCACCAGTCACGCCTAACATTCTCCAATTGAAAAGCATATTTCCTATATTGGCACATGTTTCATTATGGGCTGTAATATTAGGAAGTTGATACGCTCGCCCATAACTTTGATGTACCTTCTGAATACTATCCGGCTCATAACAAGTTCCATCAGGAGATGTTCCATCATACAAAGCTCCGCATGCACCTGTAATATACATTTTCCGAGTAACAATATCTTCCCAGATACTGGTTAAATTCTTGAATAGTTGTGCTTCTCCTGTTTCTGCATATACATCAGCAACACCGGCATACAAATAGTTCGCTCTTACGGCATGCCCCATAGCTTTATATTGTTTACGGAATGGTATTCTGTCTTGGTTATCATCTGTGCCATTTTCTACCATTCCGCGAATATTTATAAGATTCTCGGCGAGTTCTAGATATTTAGGATTCTTCGTTGCACGGTACATCTCTACCACTCCCATATAATGCGAAGGACATATAGCATTTCTGGCAAGTTCGGCTGTAGCTGTTTCGTAAAACTTACATAAAAAATCGGTAGCTTTTATTGCGATGTCAAACAATTTGCGCTCTCCAGTAGCACGATAGTGTATTATACCTGCCATCATAAGATGCCCGAGATTATAGGTTTCAAAATTAAGTCTATTTGCAAATGCCCCTTTATCATCTACATCACCTACTTTTGTACCTATTACCACATTATTAGAAGACTTCGTTGATTTTGCCCCATATCTTTCCTCTATAATAACCGGGGTATGAATATATCCATCTTCTCTCTGCGACAATGCGATATACTCAATAAAATGGTCCATAAGCTTGTATAGTGCCTCATCTTTATTTATCGCATAAACCGCTGCAACAGCTTCCAACCATTTGTACATATCGCCATCATGAAAAGGAGGGCCAGAGTGTTTTCCTTCACATTTACCCGAGGCTATTTCAAAGTTTCTGAACCCATGTGAAATATCTGGATTGTTCCACGTTTCCCACATACTTTGAAGTGAAACATTGCTATAAACATCAAAACGTTCTCCCCAAAAACCGCCAGTCCATTTTACCGAGCCCAATGAAGCATTACTCATTACTGCATTCTTACTATGGGACATATCAACCAAACCATACTCCTGAGAAGACACACTCATGGAGACTCCAAGGCATGACATTATAATCGAAATTATTGTTTTTTTCATCGTGTTCAAATTGGATTTTTATAATGATGATACTATTTTTTGTTCTTTTAAGAATGAATATATTACCTCAGCTATCATCCGTGCACCTTCTTCATTGGGGTGAACAGTATCAGGGAAACAATCCGGGTGGGATTTTAATGGTGTATACAAATCTATTATTAATAAATTTTCTTCAATAGCAACTTCTCTTATGTAAGGAATCACGCCATTAAATACAACACTATCCCGTATTCCCCATTTTCCGTTAGCTGCTACGGGTACAGGTAAACACAAAAATATCTTAGGATTCGATGGCAAATTTCGAAATGACTCTATCATCTTTTTAAGATCTTCTTTAAACTCCTCATTATACACCCAGTTGCGAGGTTTGGTATCATTTGTACCAAGTTTTATTGTTACAATATCTGGTAAAAATGCCAAGGCATCTTGATATTTTTGTTCTTTTATATACGGACGGTCTCCTTTGCTCAACATGGTTCGTCCACTAACCCCAAAATTTCCGACCTCATATCCTTCTCCCAACAATGTTCTCAATACACCCGGATAACTATGATTATACCTATCCTTTACTCCTACTCCCTGCGTTATACTATTCCCGATACAGGCTATTTTTATTACTTTTTTTGATTCTTGCGCATAAGAGCAAAAAACAGATAACAATAATAAATATAATAAAATTGCTCTATATTTTTTCATTCCATTATTAAATTTAAGATTAACTTTTTCTTATTAATAATTTCTGCACCTTATTCGATGTAGTAAAATTGAATAAGGTGCAGAAAATTAGGCCGGCATATTCATCCGACAAAAACAGAATACTACTTGTCGAGTTCGATGCAACCCATAATGAAAGGACCTGTTGCCTTGGGGTCGTTATCGCGTATAGGCTCGCTAATGTAGTATTCAAAACTGCCGTCGCGGTAGGGATTTCCACCCAGACCGGCCACCATACAGCATTGTGTAATATTCACCGTGCCGTCGCGATCTATCTTGATAAGTTTTTTCATAATCCCGTCATAGGCATCGGTAGCCACCTTATGATAACGTTTGTCGATATATCCCTTGTTTACAGCCTTGGCTATGGCATACATGAACATGGTTGAAGCTGTTGCCTCCTGATAATTGCCTTTGCGTTCTTCCAAATCGACAATCTGGTACCATATACCGTCGTGCTGGAATTGAGGAAGCGCCTGCGCCAACCCTTCGACCATACGTATCAGATTACCACGCAACGGATGATTTTCGGGGACAAAATCCAGCACGTCGACCAAAGCCATAAACCACCAACCGATGCTACGGCCCCAGAAGTGGTGCGAAAGCCCGGTAACCGGGTCACACCATTTTTGTTGCCGTTTCTCATCCCAAGCGTGGAAATAGAGCCCGGTAACCGGGTCGCGCATGAACTTTTCAACAATCATACATTGCATAATGACGTCGTTGAGCAACTCGGGTTTATTATTCACTGCAGCATACTGGGCCAGGTAAGGCGAAGCCATATAGAGGCCGTCGAGCCACATCTGCCAGGGATAAACCTCCTTATGCCAGAATCCACCCAACGAATTGCGGGGGTGGTCCATCATGGCGTTATAGAGCATATCCATGGCCTTTTTGTATTTGGGATTTCCGGTCTGTTCATAGACATCGAACAGAATCTTTCCGGCGTTTATCATATCGACATTGCGGCGACCGTTGATGTAATCGTAGTTGAGAATGGTGCCATCGTCACGCACCATCATGTCGGCATACTTCTCTACATACTTGTAATACTTGTCGTCGCCGGTCTCTTTCCATACCTTCAACATCGACAGAGCCACCACGCCCTGACAGTAGCCAAACACCGGACGCTTGGCCCAGTCTACCTGCCAGGCCTCGGGGAACCGTTTCATCTCGGAATCGGCCATGCGCACATACATCTTCGCTTCTTGCGCCACGGCAGCTTGCCCGCCGATGAGCAAGGCGACCATGAGGCATACAAGTGTCTTCATCGAACAATACTTCATGTGTTTCATTTCTTTCTTGTGTGTTTAAAACTTAATACTGTATTTCAACTTTTTCTCCGGCCGATACCGGCAGACGATATGAACCGTCGGAGAGCTTTTCTACTGTTCCGATATTGGCCTTCGGCTTTCTACGGCTGTCGAAATAGACGTATCCTCTACCTTTGGTCGCCTCAACACGGATTTTCTTCTTGTCCATATAGACCCGTATTTCGCCATCGGCCATGGGGACGGTTCCCTCCATCCATTTGAGACCGCCCAGGCAAGGTCTTACCGTAAACTCTTCATAGCCGGGAGCAGCCGGGGTTACACCCAGGAAATACTTACCCAGCAGGTAGATGGGGCTGGCGCCCCAGGCATGGCACAAGCTCTTGCCATAGGGTCGGTTATACATGGCCAGGTGTTCTGTGCCCTGCTGTTGCGGATTATATTTCTCCCAGAACGTGGTGGCATTCTCACGCAACATACCACCCCAATAGCTTTTCATCTCTTTCATTACCCGTTCCTGCTCGCCCAGATAGCAGAGTGCTTCGAGCTCATAGAATCGCATATAGGGGGTAGTGATGCCGAGAATTTCGTCGTTGAGCAGAACCGAGTTCTTTATCTGCTCACCCTGTTTCTCATCGAGATAGCCGTAAAGCAGGGCAAAAATGTTGGCATAGCGGGTTACCGTCTCGCTCGGCCGGCCATCGACACGGTTATGCACCAGGGCTTGCTTCTGTTCGCTCCAGAAACAGGGATTCAACTTGGAGCGCAAATCAGCGGCAAGGGCTTCGTATATGGTGGCGGCCTCATCGTCTTCGGCCAACCGTGCACAGAGCGACATGGTTTCGAGACTCTTGCAGAAAAGCACCTGCTCAAAGGCCAGTTCGCCTTTCTTGTCGAGATAGCCGTCGGCCCAGTCGACAAATACCCAGTCGCCGGCCAAACCCTCAACCATACCCTCTTCATTGGTACGACCCAAGACAAACTCCATCAGGCTCTTCATGCGGGGATAAATCTGCCGCACGAACTGTTTGTCGCCGGCATACATATAATAGTCGTATATGCTCAGGAACCAGTAGAAGGTATAATCCATGATGGTATTGACATGACTGGTAACCGGGTCTTTCCCCCGCAGCAGCCAGATGGTGCGTTCGACGGCATCTTGTTCAAAGAAGAGATAGTAGTTCATGAGATAACTCTGAATGGCATCGCCACTCCACACCCATCGGTCGCGCTTGATACCGTCGATAAAAAACTCCCGGGTGGTAAGGAACATCGTGTAGGCACCTATCTCCCATATTCGGTTCAACTCCTCATCGTTGCAACGAAATGTACCCCGCTGCTCGACCGGCAGATACTCAAACAGCATGGTCGCATTGCCAGGCTCAACACCGGCTTCGGCCTCCACATAGACATATCGGAAAGCCTTGCTGTTCTCCATGGTATACGATGCGCCTTTCGGCTGCTCGGAGCGGGTGGAAAGGTCCACCACCTTGTCGGCTTCGACACGGAGAAAATCGAGTGTCTCACAAGCCTCTTTGTCCAAAGCTTCCTCGGGGCTCTCACCATAATAGATGCCGATGCGTCCCTCGCCTGAAATGCCGTTCAGTACCAGGTAGCCGAAAGTCTCTTTGCCAAAATCATAGAGCAGACCGTTCCCGCGCTTTTCACAACCGGCGGGCTGATTCAACTCGCGAGGCAGGGTAAATTGAGAGGGCCGACTGTCTTCGCTGTCGAAGTTCCAACTGCCGGCCGACTCATAAAGCGTAGCCGATGTATCGCTGGCCTTTCCGCTCTCGTCGATCCACTCTTTGTCTTCAAAGGTTACCTTCCAGGAGGAGTCGGATTTCACCGTCTCGCCATTGACATACAGGGCTGGCGGTGAAACCTGATTCCACACCTTGATGTTCAACTGATGCCGACCGGCTTCCAAACGGATTGTCTCCGGCATGCCGAACTGCAACTTCCCGTCGATTTTGACATTGTATTTTCCCTCAACGGCAAGGTGTATCACTTCGGGCTTTTCCAGTTCAACGGCTTTACTGAACTCGACCACCACATAATGACTGTCTGTCTTCCAGAATGGAGGAAAGAAAGCCCCTCTCTCGGTACGTCGGTTGTTCATGCGGTTGCCCAGCCACAATTCATAGTCGCCCGGATACCAAATCCACGTCTGTGAAAAAAGCATGGACGAAAGGCCCAACATCACAAACGTAAATAAGAATCTTTTTTTCATGGTATCGTTGCTGTATAGGTATTTTATTTTACAGTGATTATTACCCGGGCATAGCGGGTCAACGCAGGCACTCCGTCATCGGCAACTTCACAAATGACATGTATCGTTTCGCCCTTTTTTGCATCTTTGGGTACGACGAATGAGCTCTTCATTCCGTCGTTACTTTCGAGCGTAATGTCGCCGGGATAGCTACCGGCCTCACGATACTGCCACCATTTATACGTAAGTTTGTCTCCATCAGGATCTTTTGTACCTTTTGCACTCAATTTCACCGTCTTTCCAGGGGCTGCACTTAAATCATCATCATGAGCAAGCGCAACGACAGGTGCATGATTAGCTTCATCATAAGGTTTCACACACCAGTCGGCACGAGCTGCGAAATCGTTCTGCAAAGGCTCTACCCAATACCATGTAGGCCGGAGATAATCGATGAGCATCTGGTCGTTGGGAATGTTCTTTTTCAACCGTGTGCGTCCCCATGCATTACTGGTATACCAGCGACCCTCGGGATAGACATACCCCTCCTCTTCGACAGGATCGAGCCAAGTATTTTCGCGCACCTTGACATAACGGCCGCCCCAGCCGCCCCAATCGGGGTGTTCTTCATTGCGAAGGCCGGTAGGTATCACATGAAAATAAGCGGGCGAATCGCCTTCGGAACGGAAGTCTCCATTCTCATGAGCTTTATAAAGCGAACACAAAGGCCCGTGATTATGTATAACATTTGCATTCATCCATTTTCCCACCAGGAATTGCTGCTGTTCGGCCGGCAGATATTTTTTCCAGTGATAGAAATAGGTAATAAACTGATCGGAAATAATAGTCAGGATATTGTATTTTCCCCAATGCGGACGAATATAAGACTGATAGGTCGAGTCCTGCTCCCAGATGAAAAAGAAACGAAGTTTCCCAGCCACATAATCCATCTTTTCGGGATACTTCTCTTCGATGGTTTTCAGGGCACGGGCTATCGTATTGGTACCGCCCCAGGCCTGTATCCACACCGGACGATTATCGGTCTCGTCGAGCAACACCTTCACTATCAGGTTTGAGCCGGGAGTCTCTTCGTCCATCTCACCTTCGGCTTTCACATTTCCAAGCGCCGTACGCTCACGCAGATAAGCAGGCGTCGGATAGTCCTTGTCGTGTTTTACCAAGTTGGGATACACCTTTTCGTAGGCATCAAGATAGGGATTTATCCAGTCGTCGCCCGCCCATTTATGGCCCTGCCAATGATATTGCGAACTCGACGTGATGATACCTTCTATATCCCATTCGTTGGCATAGAGCAAGAAACGTACCATCGAACACTCATCATCAATCTCTCCGTCGCTGGTTACAATCACTCTGGTTTTTGAGGAGGTTCCGGCCTTGGCCATTGTAACGCAACCGGCACAAAGAAGCAGAAACAGGAAAATCTTCGTTATTTTCATATAATGCTATTTAAATAGTTTTCAAGGTTTGTATATCCGTTCTTGGCCACACCGTTGCGGTCGCTGGCATCATGGGGATTCAGACCATTTTTCTTTTCCCACGCATCGGGCATTCCGTCGTGGTCGCTATCGGCAGGTGCCGGCAGGCTTTTCAGTTCGGGCCACCCACCCACATTCTCTTGCGAATCAATCATTCCACAAGGGACCGAAGGATCGGCCACCCGTTTTTTAGTTTTATAAGAAGCACCTTCGTAAGTAGCATTTCCATTCCGTACCTCCTCGATTATGCGCGTATCTACCGCATCACGACGAGGGAGTACACATCCAGCGCCTTCCAACACCGATTTATAAGCTTCCTCGGCTGTCTCTTCGTTGATTTTCATCGCATCCCAAGGCTTGTCGAGACGAATCTTGGGCAACATCTCTTCTCCATTTTTCATTTGTACGCCACCGTCCCAATTATCGGCCGACACCTTTTCGTTTCCGACAACAACATTATCGGCTACATACCACCGGCCATAGTCTTCGGCACTGCGATATCCGGGATTTACCAAACGATACGAGATAGCTCCCGATTGTGTTGCCGGGCCCGGTTTGTAATAATTGGATACAAAATTCACCGTAAATGTATTGTACTTGGGATTATTAGCCTGCTGCTTTTCGCCACCGTACGAGCTGTTGTAACCCCAGTTATAGAGCACATTGTTACGATAGTCGTTATATCCACCGCCCGATGCCCAACGCGGATTACGGCTCGAATGGTGCGCTATCAGGTTGTGGTGATAGGTGCTGTAATTGGAGCCCCATATACCCCCAAAACCGTGCGAACCTTTCACATGATTGGAATCAAACAGACTCTCGGTAATCATGCACCACTGTATCGTAACATTCTCGCAATGGTATATCGACATGGTTTCGTCTATACTCCAACTGGCCGATACATGGTCGAGTATGATATTCTTGTGGTAACGACAACCTATGGCATCGGTTTCACCTCCCGTCTCATCGCCCAAACGCACACGAATGTAGCGAATGATAACTTCGTCGGCGTTTATGTTCAAAGGATAGCGTTTAATGCAAATACCATCACCGGGAGCTGTTTGTCCGGCAATAGTTATATATGGATTCCGAATATTTAATGCGCTCTTCAAATCAATGGTTCCCGAAACCCGGAATACGACCGTACGTGGGCCCTTTGCCTCAATGGCAGCCCGCAGACTACCTTCTCCGGAGTCGTTGAGATTGGTTACCTCATATATAGCTCCGCCACGACCGCCTACGGTATATTTACCGTATCCTTCGGCAGTAGGGAAAGCCAATACTTCATTTTTCTCTGCACTGCAACTTTGTGGAGCCAGAATTGCAGCTACACCCAAAAGGAAATAAAGAAATCGTTTCATGGTTTTCTATTTAACATTAGACAATTGTATTATTTCTTATCTCTATTTGTTTAACAACTCTTTCTCGTGCTCTTTCATCTTTTTAAAGACACTCTCTTTTACCTTGAATATGGTACCATGTTTATGGCCTTTGGGATAAGAGATTTTATCATCGATGGGCGTGAACGTCTTGAAATCGCGGGTAGATACGGCTCCATAGCGGAACTCTCGATAGGCATCGAAATAGATAAGCCACTCATCGCCCACCTTGACGGCGCAAGGCCCTTCGGAATATGTCGGTCCGAAATTGACGGTAGGATTGGTGAACGGCCCTTCGGGGTTATCGGAAAAAACACAAAAGAGATTGCTGTAATTGGGTTTACGGTTGTCTTTGATAATAAAGACATAGTCTTTCTCACCCCGCTTCAACAGATAGCCATCGATGGAGTTGTAGCCGGGGTCGTAAAATTTCTTCGCCGGGGTAAATGTTTCAAAGTCTTTGGTGGTCGTATAATAGGCCCGATGAGCCTTGTTCTGCCCCAACTTATCGGCTTCGGTATATCGCTCGGGCAATATCGACGATGACCATATAATCATAAACTGCTCGTTGACATCGTCATAGAAAAGCTCCGGTGCCCACACGTTGTTGGTTGCCGAATCGGCCATTACGCGTATCTCGCGCTGTTCACTCCAATGAATCAAATCTTTTGAAGAGGAATATCCAAAACCTTGCTCTCCGTTCCAACTGATAGTCCATACCAGATGAAACGTCCCGTCAGGGCCCTGTACAATAGAAGGATCACGCATCATGGGTGTACCGTAAAATTTGGGTTCTTCCATCTTTTTTGTATGATAATCGTAATAAACCTTCTGATTGCCAATCTCTGGTTTAAGCCATACGCCTGCCAAACTATCCCAATTGTATCCGTCGTAACTGTACAGGAAATGTAATCCGTCCAAGGCCGGCTCCCGGTGAGAGGTGAATATGTATATATCTTTTTCTCTACACGAAGAAAAGAGCATCAATGTGACAAATATATAAAAAAAATTTTTTTTCATACGTTTTCTGCGTTTAATATTTGCTACAGCTCTCAAAAAATGAGAGCTGTAGCAAAATAAGATAAGATCAGTATACTACCGATTTGATCTCTTTTCCAGCTTTGATGTAATATACACCGTGAGCGGGCAAGACAATAGTAACCGTTCCATTGATAACAGCTTCCCTGGCAAGCATTACGCCATTGACGGCATAAAGGTCTACTGTTGCAACATCTACGTTACTTACTGTTACTTGATTTCCAGTCTGAGCTACAATAAGAGTCGTCTCGGTTTGAACCTCTTCGATAGCTGAGCCCTCTGATACGGCCGAAACCTTAATATTACCAATAAATTGATAAGTATAATATTTTCTGTAAAGCATCTCATCGTTTTCACCGCGGTCAGCGCCATCCATGCCCGGACCAAGAATCGGACTTGTAGCATCCCCAATCCATCGTACATATACAACATCTTGGTTATCGGCTGCAGCAGGCAGATCGGCCATACAATCATGCCATGCACCGGCAACAGAATCAATAGAAACAGTTGTAAGAGTATTCCAGTTTATCTTGTCAAGAGAATATTCCAACTTTGTTGTTTTATACATACGAGCTTCGGCTAATATAACAGACGAAACTTTTACATCTGTCATACCTTTGGTAGAGAATTCGATGTAAGCATAACTAGGATTGCTTCCACAATCGCCCGTGAGTTCCTCTTTATAACCGGCAGCGGCCGTTTGTTCATCAACTTTGGCTTCGTCGAGATGCGTACGCAACAAAGCTGCCATGAAAAGAACGGGTTCTTCGCTACCATTGTAAGGATAGGTCTTGTTATTACGGGTCTGAGAATAAGTTGTGTCAGCATAAGTTACACCATCTGCTGAATGTTCTACTGTCATGATGCCAAATTTTCCAGGGTTGTTTTCTGGGTCAGCAGCATGATTAGCAGCAAACGGCAAATCTAGACCGCTTGAACCATCTTTGAGCTGACAGAAATCCCACAAAACCTCATAATCCTGAGACACAACATTTGCTGTCAAATCGAGGTCTCCGGTGAGAGTAATGGTTCGGTTCATTTCGGTAACACCGTCGCTCCATCCAACAAATGTATTGAGTCCATCATGAAGATCTATACTAAGAGTTATTTGATCACCAACCACATAGAAAGTCTTTTCGGGTTGTACTGTTAATGTTGCGGTAGTAGATCCTTCTAAGGTAACATTAACTGATGCTTTAACCGGGAACTCGTCTACATACCATCTTCCATCGCCAATATAGGTTACGTTTCCTTCAGCATCTTTACCAGCCGTATAGAGAGGATGAGATTTCAAAAGAGAAAAGTCTTTATTTGTTCTATCATAAAAATCATCCCAGTTCAACTCAACATCTGCCATTGTATAGTTGTCTGTTGTATCGGCAACCATCCAAGTATACTCTCCATTTTCATCTTTTGCATTACCCGATTTCCAATCGTTATAACCTTCTATAACGTTATTGTATGCATATACCATTCCGTATGCACTGGAGAGAATTTTGGGACGTCCAGTCTGCTCAAGAGTAAAATCGTCAACCCAGTCGGGATAGAGAAAGAGATTGTTCTCAATAAAGAACTGAGAGTCCATTCCCAAATAATCTGACACTTCAAAGACCCTAAAATCATTTGGTGCACCCACCATTAATGTATTGTGTTCAAAATATACAGACGCTTGGAATCGCTCGGCCTCATCTGAGATTTTATTCATGGTATAAACACATTTCAAGTAAGGCAAATCATAAAATGTATTATTACGGAATACCAACTCAATGGGAGTGTGTCCGAAATAAACACACGGCCAGCGGTGAATGGAGATAAGATTGGCATTATGAACTACACAATCTGACATCTCAAAATAGGCTATCGTTCCTCCCGGTTCATAAATGGTTATATCATTACCTTCATCGTCCTTACCTGTTGTCTCGGGTGGACCAGAACGAAAGAAAGTTCTTGGATAATTTGATACCTCACAGTTACGGAATGCCAGTGTATCCATATCTATGTATTTTCTGGTAAAACAAAAAATCTGTCCAGAAGATTCCGTCGCAGCACCCTTAGGATGCTGAAGATGCAGATTTTCAAAAATGAGACTCAGGTCGCTACCAGGTTCCGTGCCACGAAGATCCCAAGTCGTTATCAGAATAGGACGAAAATCGGTCGGCATACCGATGATATAGACTGTTCCTGCCGTAGGAGTCTCCC
>CAJLYN010000031.1 GCA_905210875.1 uncultured Bacteroides sp.
TCCCGAAATTCTCCACCGTTGTGTCGAAGAGCTGCAAAATGTCTATCTCGATGTACTCGAAAGCGAATCGTTCCGGAACGAGTACGACAACCTGCTGCGCAACTATGTAGGGCGCCCCTCACCCCTCTACCTGGCACAACGGCTGTCGGAAAAATACGGTTGTAAAATCTACCTCAAACGCGAAGACCTCAACCACACCGGCGCACACAAAATCAACAACGCCATAGGTCAGGTACTGCTTGCCCGCCGCATGGGAAAGAGCCGCATCATTGCCGAGACGGGAGCTGGCCAGCACGGAGTGGCCACCGCCACGGTATGTGCCCTCATGGGCATGGAGTGCATCGTGTACATGGGGCAGACCGACGTCGAACGCCAGCACACCAACGTCGAGAAGATGCGAATGCTCGGCGCCACGGTGCAGCCCGTCACCTCGGGAAACATGACCCTGAAAGACGCCACCAACGAAGCAATCCGCGACTGGTGCTGCCACCCGTCGGATACCTACTACGTCATCGGCTCGACCGTAGGGCCACACCCCTACCCCGACATGGTGGCCCGTCTGCAATCGGTCATCAGCGAAGAGATACGCAAACAACTGCTGCAACAGGAGGGACGCGAATACCCCGACTACCTCATGGCCTGCGTAGGGGGTGGTAGCAACGCGGCCGGTACCATCTACCACTATCTCGATGACGAACGGGTGAAAATCGTACTGGCCGAGGCCGGCGGCCTGGGCATCGACACGCCCATGTCGGCAGCTACCATACACCTGGGACGTAAAGGCATCATACACGGAGCCCGCACCCTGGTAATGCAGGACGAAGACGGACAGATACAGGAGCCCTACTCCATCTCGGCCGGCCTCGACTATCCCGGCATAGGCCCCCTGCACGCCAACCTCGCCCACGAACGTCGCGCCACCGTACTGGCCGTCAACGACGACGAGGCCCTGGCTGCCGCCTACGAACTGACCCGCCTCGAAGGCATCATTCCCGCCCTCGAATCGGCCCACGCACTGGGAGCCCTGGCAAAAATCGACTTCAAACCGTCCGACGTCGTCGTCCTCACCGTATCGGGCCGCGGCGACAAAGACATAGAGACTTACCTCAAACATCTGGCATAGACATGAAACCCTTCTGCTACAAAATCGGTCATAAACTGATGCTCGGCGACCTGTACACGCCGGTAAGCACCTATCTCAAAGTACGCGACTTTTTCTCACAAAGCGCCCTGATGGAGAGCGCCGACTACCACGGTGGCGAAAACAACCGTTCGTTCATCGGCCTGCACCCCATCGCCAGCATCGGCATCAACCGCGGCAAAGCCACCCTGCGCTACCCCGACGACACGGTCGTGGAACACGACATTACCGAGAGCTACCGCTGCGAAGATGCCCTCAACGAATTTCTCGGAGCCTTCCGGCTCGAAGGTGAATTTCTCAACTACTGCGGCCTCTACGGATATACCTCGTTCAATGCCGTGCGCTATTTTGAGAACATCCCCATCGCCGACGAGTGCGACGAACGCAACGATGCCCCCGACCTGCTCTACATTCTCTACAAGTATCTCATCGTCTTCAACGACTTCAAGCACGAAATGGTACTGCTCGAACTGGTAGGCGAAAACGAGACCAGCACCATGGATACTCTCGAAAAGGCTGTCGAGAACCGCAACTACACCTCTTATGAATTCCACGCCGTAGGGCCCACCACCAGCACGCTGACCGACGACCAGCACCGCGAAAACATACGGCGGGGTATCGCGCACTGTATGCGGGGCGATGTGTTCCAGATTGTTCTCTCGCGCCGCTTCACCCAATCGTTCGTGGGCGACGACTTCAAGCTCTACCGCGCCCTGCGGAGCATCAACCCCTCGCCCTATCTCTTCTACTTCGACTTCGGCGGGTTCCGCATCTTCGGCTCCTCGCCCGAGACCCACTGCCGCATCGAAGGCCGGCGGGCCTTCATCGACCCCATAGCGGGCACGACACGCCGCACGGGCAACAGCGAAAAAGATGCCGCGCTGGCAGCCGCTCTCCGAGCCGACCCGAAAGAGAATGCCGAGCACGTCATGCTTGTCGACCTGGCCCGCAACGACCTGAGCCGCAACTGCCACGACGTAAAGGTCGACTTCTACAAGGAGACGCAGTATTACAGCCACGTCATCCACCTCGTGAGCCGGGTAAGCGGCCGGCTCGACACCGATGCCGACCCGATAAAAACCTTCATCGACACCTTTCCTGCCGGCACACTCTCGGGAGCGCCCAAGGTACGGGCCATGCAACTCATCAACCGCTACGAACCGCACTCGCGCGGTGCCTACGGCGGCTGCATCGGATTCATCGGGTTCGACGGCAGCCTCAACCAGGCCATCACCATCCGTACCTTCGTGAGCCGCAACAACGAACTGTGGTTCCAGGCCGGCGGCGGTATCGTAGCCAAAAGCGACGTCGAGAACGAATTGCAGGAAGTAAACAACAAACTCGGCGCCTTGAAAAAAGCCATCGAAATGGCCGAACGTCTCTAACTTCACCCAAATACACGACACAATGAAAACCGTCATCATAGACAATTACGACTCGTTTACCTACAACCTGCGGCACCTGATAAGGGAGCTTGGTTCCGAAACCGAGGTTCTCAGAAACGACGCCTTCGCCCTCGACAAGCTCGACCGGTACGACAAAATCATTCTCTCGCCGGGCCCCGGCATACCACAGGAAGCCGGCCTCATGCCCGCCGTTATCGAACGCTATGCCGGCGTGAAACCCATCTTGGGGGTCTGCCTGGGCCATCAGGCCATCGGCGAGGCTTTCGGGGCGAAACTGCGCAACCTCAGCGAGGTATTTCATGGCGTGCAGACTCCCGTAACGCTGCTCGGCAACGACTACATCTTTGCCGGACTGGAAGCCGAAATCGCCGTAGGTCGCTACCACTCGTGGGTGGTCGATGCCGACACCCTGCCCGACTGTCTCGAAGTCACGGCCGTCAGTCGCGAAGGGCTCATCATGGCCCTGCGCCACAAGAGCTACGACATACACGGCATACAGTTTCACCCCGAATCGGTACTCACACCGCAAGGGAAAAAGATAATTGCACAATTCCTTAACGCATGATACACCCATGAAAGCTATACTCCTCCGACTTTTCAATCACGAGATTCTTTCCCGCGAAGAATCTAAACAACTACTCCTCGGCATCACGCGGGGAGAGTACAACGAAGCTCAGATAGCCGCCCTGCTCACGGTCTACAAAATGCGGTCGGTCTCGGTCGACGAGCTTATCGGATTCCGTGAGGCCCTGCTCGAAACCCGCGTACGCATCGACCTGAGCGACTTTGCGCCCATCGACATCGTAGGGACGGGCGGCGACGGCAAGAACACCTTCAACATATCGACCTGCGCCTGTTTTGTCGTGGCAGGAGCCGGATACAAGGTGGCCAAACACGGCAACTACGGCGCCACCTCGGTGAGCGGTGCCAGTAATGTCATCGAACAGCACGGCGTAAGATTCAGCAACGACGAGAGCCGCCTGCGCCGCTCCATCGAGCAGTGCAACATCGCCTACCTGCACGCTCCGCTCTTCAACCCGGCCATGAAGAGTGTAGCGCCTACCCGCAAGGCCTTGCAGGTAGGTACCATCTTCAACCTGCTCGGGCCACTGGTGAACCCGGTTCTCCCACCCAACCAACTGCTGGGCGTGGCCAATCTCGGACTGATGCGTCTGTACGCACAGGTGTTCCAGGCACTGGGCATGGAATTTGCCGTAGTAACCAGCCTCGACGGCTACGACGAAATATCGCTCACCAACGAATTCAAGGTCATCATGCGGCACTACGAGCGCATATACCGCCCCGAAGAGATGGGTATTCCGAGCCTGCAACCGCAAGAGCTGTTCGGCGGACACACCCCACAGGAGGCGGCCCGCATCTTCGACAACGTACTCCACAACTGCGCCACCGGTCCGCAAAAAGACTGTGTGCTCTACAACGCCGCTTTTGCCATTCAGATACTGGAACCGCAGAAACGCATCGACGAATGCACGGCCATCGCCCGCGAATCGCTCGAAAGCGGAAAGGCTCTCGCCACCCTGAAAAAATTCATCGACCTCAACAGTTAATTCCCATGACCGATATTCTCGATACCATCATCGCAGCCAAACGGCAGGAGATAGCGTCGCTCCGCGCCATTGTCGACATCGACATGCTGATAGAAAACAGCTCGACTCCACGCCCTTTCCGCAGTATGCGCAAGGCGCTCGACGAGTCGTCGCACGGCATCATTGCCGAGTTCAAACGCAAATCTCCCTCAAAAGGGTGGATAAAGCCCGAAGGCGACAGCCGCAGCCTCCCCGCCGACTACGAACGCAACGGTGCTGCGGCGCTGTCGATACTCACCGACACCCCCTTCTTCGGCGGCTCGCTGCGTGACATCGCCATGGCACGCCCCCATACCTCCCAGCCCATTTTGCGCAAGGATTTCATCATCGACGAATACCAGCTCTACCAGGCACGCATCATCGGTGCCGACGCCGTGCTGCTCATCGCTGCCGCTCTCGACCCGAGAGATTGCCGGCAACTGGCGGCCAAGGCCCATGAACTCGGTCTGGAAACGCTGCTCGAAATTCACGACGAAAAGGAACTCGACCACCTGTGTGAAGAAATCGACATGGTAGGGGTGAACAACCGCCACCTGGGAACCTTCCATACCGATGTCGAAAACTCTTTCCGGCTTGCCGAACAGCTGCCGGGAGAGATGTTGAAAATCTCGGAGAGCGGTATTGCCCGCCCCGAAACGGTCGTTGCCCTGCGGCAGGCCGGTTTCAAGGGGTTTCTCATCGGCGAGACATTCATGCGCACCGACAATCCGGGCGAGGCACTGTACCATTTTATCGAACAGCTCTCATGATTGTCAAAGTATGCGGTATGCGCGAGCCCGCCAACATTCGCGCCGTCGAAGAGTGTGGTGTCGACTGGATAGGATTTATCTTCTATCCCCGCTCACCGCGTTGCCTGACGGTCCAACCCGCCTACCTGCCCCAGAAAGCCCGCCGCATAGGAGTATTCGTCGATGCTCCCCGCGAAGAGATTCTGCTCCGCGCGGCCGAATACGGTCTCTATGGCGTACAACTGCATGGAAACGAGACACCCGACCTATGCCACACGATGCAATCGGCCGGCTTCAAGGTTATCAAGGCTCTTCCGGCACAGGTCATCGACCATTGTACCGACTACGAAGGGGCGTGCGACTACTTTCTCTTCGACTCGCCAACCCCACAGCACGGAGGCTCGGGTGTTGCTTTCGACTGGGCACAACTCGACCGTTACCGGCTCTCCACCCCTTTCCTGCTCAGCGGCGGGCTCGGACCCGAAAATCTCGCAGCACTGCTTCGCTGGAATCACCCGCAATGGGCCGGCATCGACCTCAACAGCCGCTTCGAACGGCAACCGGCCATAAAAGACGTGGAAAAACTGCAAGCGTATATCGCCCGTTTCCGCGCACACAACTTCTAACAAACCTTCTCAAATTCACGATTATGAACCGCATCAACCAACTATTCGACACCCAAAAGAGTAAGATACTCTCCATCTACTTCTGCGCCGGGCACCCTACGCTCGACAGCACCCGTTCTGTCATCAAAGCACTCGAAAAGAACGGCATCGACATGATAGAGATAGGTATTCCGTTCAGCGACCCCATGGCCGACGGCCCTGTGATACAGGAGGCTGCCACCTGCGCCCTGCGCAACGGCATGAGCCTGAAACGGCTCTTCGACCAGCTCGAAGGTATTCGTCGGGAAGTAACCATTCCGCTCATACTGATGGGATATCTCAATCCCATCATGCAATTCGGATTCGAAAACTTCTGCCGCCGCTGCCAGGAATGTGGCATCGACGGTGTCATCATTCCCGCCCTGCCGTTCAAGGATTACATGAATGATTTCAAGGCTACGGCCGAGGCATACGACTTAAAAATGATTATGCTCATCACCCCCGAAACGAGCGAGGAGCGCATACGGCTCATCGATGACCACACCGACGGTTTTATCTATATGGTATCGTCGGCAGCCATTACCGGCGCGCAGAAAGATTTCAACGAGCAGAAACTGGCCTACTTCCGCCGCATCGAAGCCATGCAGCTGCACACGCCGCGCATGATAGGATTCGGCATCTCCAACCGGCAGACATTCGAGTCGGCCTGCGCACATGCCTCCGGAGCCATCATCGGCAGCAGGTTTGTCTCTCTGCTCGACGAAGAGCGGGACCCCGAGCGGGCCATACAACGGCTGTTGGCTGCACTCAAAGAATAAACGCAAACGATACAAGACTGCGGGCAGCACCGGAAGATTCCCGATGCTGCCCGCGGTAAGGCTAACTATTCTGCCGATCAGCGATACGCACCCGGCACACCGTCGGAGGTGAGAGTCTCGGCCGAGATGTCGAGGCCGTGAGCGGCGCCGTTGTTGTAGAAGGTTACCTGCGCCCGACCGAGAGAGTCGGTAACCAGCGCCGGATTCCAATAGAGCGTGCGACGGTAGTCCTGCTCGTCGGGCAATACCCCCTGGCTGTAATCGGCATGATAAAACTCCGCCGGTATGGAGTAGCCTTGCAGGGTGGTCTGTCGATAACCCGGCTTTTCGTACTTATACTTGTCGTCGGGATAAGGTATGAGCCGTATGACTACACTGTCCATATTTTCCGTAATCTGTATGCGTTCTATACTCCGCAACGGTATAGTCTCTACACAATAGCCGGTACTATCCCAATTATCTCCACAAAATCTATAAACTTTGTTCTCATACAAGAAACGAACGCGACGTCCCCGATAAAAACAATCGTGTATAAGTTTTAACCGAAAATTTATCCGATCTAAAACATATATATACTTATCTATAAAGTAGGGATTGGTGCGACGGAGAAAATCGACGATATTATCGGCATAGTCGCGCACCTGGGTGTCGATCATCTTATCGACCTCCTCGGCCACGACATACTCGATGGCCGGACGTTGCTCCGCTACTAACTTTCGGGCCTTGACCTCCACTTCTTCAAGGTTATGCACCTTGATGCTGTCGGGCAACTCCGAGACCAGGGTATCGGGCAGGTCGTAGGTCTCATCGGTGTAGGTGATGGCCGAGGGGCTCTTCTCGGCCAGCTCCGTCTCTTCGACGTTCAGGCTCCGGGCCGTGGGACTGAAATACCGGTCGAGCTCGACCAGATAGGAGGCATTCTTCTTTTTTCCCCGTTTGTTGGTGATTTGTGTCTGTATCACCATGTCGTTTTTCCCCCAGATGTCGCTGTCGGAGAGGAAGGTGAAGCGTCCCAGCGAATCGGTGAAGCAATGCCCCCGGCTGTTGGTCAGCTCGGAATAGACCCAGACCGACAGTTCCACGCCGGCTTTGGCACGGACACCGAAGAGGCGGTAATCGTAGACCTGCCCCTGCACCATGATGCCCTCTTCGACCCGGTGGACGGGCTCGAAGGGCTCTACGCCTGCCTGCTGACGCCACTCGTAACGCCGCCAGCCCTGCACCAGCAGCAACAGGTCGAGTGCAGCCCGGTGTTCGGCGTCGTCGGACTCGAAATAGTATCCGATGTCTTCGATGTATCCTTTGACGTCGGACTCCAACAGCAGGTTGGCCGACAGCGTGCTGGCGTAGTGCGTGGGTATCTCTGTACCGGCATCGCGCACCGATACCGACAGGGTCGTTGCCACCGGGCGGCCCGCCGCGTCGGTAACATGCAGCGGCAGGGTGATTTTTTCGTAGGGTCGGTAGCTGCTTTTCTGCCCGTCGACGGTGATGTGCAACCGTTAGTCGTCTCTCTGATGGTAGGCCAACCGCTCTCCCAGGACTTCGCCTTCGGGGGTGAAGAGCGTGATTTGCTGCACGCCGGCGGGAAAGTCGGCCTTGCTCAGGTGAAGCTCGGCTTCTTCCTGTTCGCGCAGGTCGGCAACTTCGAAGGCGTGGGCGATGCCCCGGCAGCTGACGGTGAGGCCTACCCACCCGCCTTGGATGTCCCGGCTTCGCCGTATCTTGATGTGCAGGCTGTCCCCACTGCTGTTGTCAACCCCGAGTGTGTAGCCGGCGGCCTTGGCCTCGGGCAGGGTGTAACGGTAGGTCTTGCCGTTGTAGCTGATTTCGGCACGGCAGGGTTTGCCGCCGGGGGTGAGGGTGAAGCTTCCCATGCCCTGGTGACGGGTTGCCAGTGTTGCGACGGGGCGCTCGTCGGAGTCGTACACGGTGCCGCTTACCGCCACGCTGCGGCCTTCGTCGTCGACGGCCTTGAAGGCTACCCGGCCGGGTATTCCCTCGACCAGCTCTCCGCCTTCGGGGTAAAAACTCAGGTTCAGCGATTTATAGTCGGGTGCGGCCGCGCGTTCTTCGGGCACTCGCTGGGAGCGCGGGTAGCGGGTAATTTTCATTCCATACTGCCCCGCCTCTTCGGGCCGGTCGAAAACCGGGAACACACGCGTATAGTAGCTGCCTTCCCAGTTGAGCATCACACGCGTATAGGCCCGCACTTCATAGAAGCCAGCTACCAGCAGCGGCGAGGTGAGGGCGAACTCGCCGTGGCATCGGCCTCCTTCTATCTTTAACTTCTTCGTCTCGACGATGCGCCCCTCGGGGGTGAGCAGCTCGACATAGAGCACCTTGCTCATCTGGGTGGGTCGCAATTGCGGCGCGGTAACTACGTAGGCGGCAAACCACATGGTCTCACCCAGGTAGTAGCCCGTATTGTCGAAGTGCAGGTAGACCTTCTCCTGCGGATTGTACTTCCCGAAATGATTGTACGCCTTCACCCAATCGGCCATCGCCAATATGCTGCTGTCGACCTGGGCCATCGACGAGAAAGGAGTAACACAAAAACTCAAAAAGAGAATAGAGATAAGCAAATGATATTTCATGGCACGGCTATTTTTACAAATATAACTTTTTTTACACTCCATACCAACATATCAACAAAAAACAGAAAAAGCGGCATTACCAAAGGCATTGCCGCTTTTTCGTTCCCGGAAGGGACTCCTCCGAGAAAATCATATCAAAAAAGTAATTATTATTTTGCTCTTTCAATGTACTCACCGGTACGGGTATCGACACGGATTTTGTCGCCGGTGTTGATAAAGAGAGGAACACGCACCGTAGCGCCGGTCTCGACCGTAGCCGGTTTCAGTGTGTTGGTAGCGGTATCGCCCTTGATACCGGGCTCGGTATAGGTAACTTCCAGCTCCACTTTCACGGGAAGTTCGGCATAGAGAATGGTCTCGGTCGAAGCATCGGAAACAACTTCAACCACCATCTCTTCTTTCAGGAAATCAACGCCCGTAATCAGGTCGTGAGCAATGGGGTGTTGCTCGAAGGTTTCCTGATTCATAAAGATATAATCTTCGCCTTCTTTGTACAAGAACTGATAGGGACGACGTTCTACCCGCACATCTTCGAGTTTTTCGCCGATGTTGAAACGACGTTCAATCACGTAGCCGTTGACCACATCTTTCAATTTCGTACGCATGAAAGTGTTGCCTTTTCCGGGTTTTACATGCAAAAATTCGATACAGAAATAGAGCTTTCCGTCCATACGGATACAAGTTCCGTTTTTAATGTCTTGTGCGTTAATCATAAGAATATAGAGTTGTTTAAAAATTTTTCTGCCTGCAAAAGTAAGAGAAATCGGCAAAATCTCAAAAAGAATTGTGCAAAAATGAATTATCTCTTGGTTTATTCAAAAAAAGTCTCTATTTTTGCACTCCGAATTTTTTCCCGAAATAAATAACATAAAATATAACGGCAATGAAAAGAACATTTCAACCCTCGAACAGAAAGAAGAAAAACAAACACGGCTTCCGTTCCAGAATGGCTACCGCCAACGGTCGTCGCGTATTGGCTGCCCGTCGTGCCAAAGGCAGAAAGAGACTGACCGTATCGGACGACTTCAACGGATAGTATTCTTTTCTGAGCATATAAAAGGAAGACCGCACGCGTGGCCTTCCTTTTTATGTTTTTATATCTCAGCCTCATTCGCTGAAAAAAGGAACCTTCACCAACCCAATGCAACGATGACACCCTCGGGACAACTCACTCTCTATGAACTCAACTCTCTTGTGCGCGGGAAACTGCAAGAAGCCCTGCCCGAGCGCTATTGGATATGCGCCGAGGTGAGCGAGGTGAGAGAGAACTACTCGGGACACTGTTATCTCGAACTGGTCGACAAGGAGGCCTCCACGGGAGAGATGCGTGCCAAGGCGCGAGCCATCATCTGGGCCACGGTATACCGTATGCTGAAAGCCTACTTTGCCGCAGAGACCGGCTCATCGCCCCGGGCATGAAGCTGCTCATACAGGTAAGCGTCGACATGCACGAAGTGTACGGATACACCCTCACCATACACGACATCGACCCCCGATACACCTTGGGCGACATGGCCCGCCAGCGCCAGGAGGTGCTGCGGCGGCTCACGGCCGAGGGCATCATCGACATGAACAAGGAGCTCACTTGGCCCCTGCCGGCCCAACGCATTGCCATCATCTCCTCACCCACTGCCGCCGGGTACGGCGACTTCATCGACCAGTTGCACCACAATCCCTACGGATACCGCTTCTACACCGCACTTTTCACGGCAGCCATGCAGGGTGCCCGCACCGAGCAATCGATCATCGAAGCACTCGAACGCATCTACCGATACGAAGACTGTTTCGACGGTGTCGTCATTATACGCGGCGGAGGAGCCACCTCGGACCTGAATTGTTTCGACAGCTACGAACTGGCACAGAACATCGCCCAGTTTCCGCTCCCCATACTGGCCGGCATCGGGCACGACCGTGACGAGACCGTCATAGACCGCATCGCCAACGTGCGGGTAAAGACTCCCACCGCCGCTGCCGAATGGCTCATAAACCGTGCCATGGAGGCCGACCGCCGCATCGCCGACCTGCAAACCGCCCTTTCGGCCGGCATCAAGGATCGCCTGCAAACCGAGAAATCGCACATACAGACACTCACCCGCCAGCTGCCGGTAAGCGTCGACCGCCGGCTCCTGACCGAAAGCAACACACTGTCGATGTTCCCACACCGGTTGCGCCAATGTATCGAAAGGCGACTCGCAGGAGAGAGCCGGCGTCTTGCCGTGTGGGAAGAGACCGTCAGACTCTCGTCGCCCCAGCATATCCTGAAACGCGGCTACTCCATCACCCTGAAAGAGGGAAAGAGCGTACGTTCGGCCTCGGAACTGAAACCCGGTGACCGCATCGTCACTTTTTTTGAAGAAGGGTGCAGCGAATCGCAAATTTTATAATCTATATTATATATGGAGACAACCGAAAAACCTACCTATGCCCAGGCCATCGCCGAACTCGAAGCGATTGTCGCCCGCATACAGGACGACTCCTGCGAGATAGAGACCGTCAAAGAGTTGACGTCGCGCGCCATGACCCTGCTGAAATACTGCAAAGAAAAACTGTTTGAGACCGACGAGTCGCTCAAAAAGCTGCTCGACGAACTAGACGAAGAGAAACAATAGATACCCTGAATACTGGAAAAAACATATAATCACCCAAACATATATGATGGAAACGACAGAAAGAAAAGTCCGTGTGCGTTTTGCACCAAGCCCCACGGGCGCTCTGCATATCGGCGGCGTGCGCACCGCTCTCTACAACTACCTCTTTGCCAAGCAACACGGCGGCGACATGATACTCCGCATCGAAGACACCGACTCGCAGCGTTTCGTGCCGGGAGCCGAGGCCTACATCATTGAAGCCCTCGAATGGCTGGGCATCAAATTTGACGAAGGTGTGGGCTACGGCGGACGCTTTGCCCCCCACCGCCAGTCGGAACGGAAAGCCATCTATCGCCAATATGTCGATCAACTCCTGGCCGACGGCAAAGCCTACATCGCCTTTGACACCCCGGCCGAACTCGATGCTAAAAGAAAAGAGATACCCAACTTCCAGTACGACGCCTCGACTCGCACCGGCATGCGCAACTCTCTCACGATGAACGCCGAAGAAGTCGACAGCCTGATTGCCTCGGGGCACCCCTATGTCGTGCGCATAAAAATAGAACCGGGCGAAGAGGTCGTTGTCGACGACCTCATTCGCGGCAAGGTAACCATCAACTCGTCGATCCTCGACGACAAGGTACTCTACAAGTCGGCCGACAACCTGCCCACCTACCACCTGGCCAATATCGTCGACGATCACCTCATGGAAATAAGCCATGTCATCCGCGGCGAAGAGTGGCTGCCCTCGGCTCCGCTCCACGTACTGCTCTACCGCGCCCTCGGCTGGGAAGAAACCATGCCCCGATTTGCCCATCTGCCCCTCCTGCTCAAACCCGAAGGCAACGGCAAACTTAGCAAACGCGACGGTGACCGCCTCGGCTTCCCCGTCTTCCCGCTCGAATGGCACGACCCCAAAACCGGAGAGGTATCGTCGGTTTATCGCGAAGCCGGCTATCTGCCCGAAGCCGTCATCAACTTCCTCGCCCTGCTGGGCTGGAACCCCGGCAACGACGAAGAGATATTCTCGATGGACGAACTGATAAAGCTCTTCTCGCTCGAACGATGCAGCAAGAGCGGTGCCCGATTTGACTACGAAAAAGGCAAATGGTTCAACCACAAATACCTGCAAAAGAAAAGCAATGAAGAGCTGGCCGAGCTGTTTGCCCCCACACTGGCCGAACATCATATCGACGAGCCCGACAAGGCACGGCTGGCCCACATCATCGGCCTGGTAAAAGAGCGCGTAAGCTTTGTCAAGGAGTTGTGGGACCAGCTCTCGTTCTTCTACGTCGCCCCCGAAAGCTACGACCCCAAAGCCATCAAGAAACGCTGGAAACCGGAGACCCCGGCCATCATGCAAGAACTCATCGCCCTGCTCGAAGGACTCGACAACTTTGAGTCGAAAGCTACCGAAGAGGTGGTCATTCCCTGGATCGAGAAAAACGGCTACCACATGGGCAACGTAATGAATGCCTTCCGCCTGGCCGTCGTAGGCGAATGCCGCGGCCCGCACATGTTCGACATCACCGAAATCATCGGCAAGGAAGAGACCCTGCGCCGGCTGCGTGTCGCCCTCGAAAAGATAACCCCCGCCAACGAATAATCCCGTATCCGCTTAAAGCATGAAAAGAGGTCTTTACAATTTGGGAATACGCACCTATCGGCTGCTGGGAAAAATCGCCGCATGGCGCAATCCCAAAGCGAGGAAACTGACGACAGGCCAGAAAGGAATCTTTCCCTATCTCGAAAAAAACGTCGCGAAAGAGGGAGGATACATCTGGATACACGCCTCGTCGCTGGGTGAGTTTGAACAAGGGCGTCCTCTTATCGAAGAGATAAAAAAGCAACACCCCGACAAGAAAATCGCTCTCACGTTTTTCTCCCCGTCGGGATACGAAGTGCGGAAAGGCTATCCGCTGGCCGACCTGGTATGCTACCTGCCTTTTGACCTGCCACATAACGTATGCCGCTTTCTCGACCTGTTGAAACCGTCGATAGCCATCTTCATCAAATATGAATTCTGGGGGAACTACCTGCGTGAACTGCGGAGACGACAGATTCCCACCTACATCATCTCGGCCATTTTCCGCCCCGACCAGATATTCTTCCGGCCCTACGGCAGCCTCTTCCGCCGCATGCTCCGCACCTACGCCCACCTGTATGTGCAGAACGAGACTTCACGCGAACTCCTGGCCGGCATCGGTATCAACAACGTATCGATGGTGGGCGACACACGCTTCGACCGCGTTGTAGCCATACGCCAGCAGGCCAAGGAGTTACCCGTGGCCCGCTCATTCGCTACGGGACGGACCGTACTCGTCGCCGGCAGCTCCTGGCCCAAAGACGAAGATATCTTCATCGACTACTTCAACCGTCACCCCGAGCTGTACCTCATCATCGCTCCGCACGAGATACACGAGTCGCACATCGCCGAAATCATGGGCAAACTCAAACGTCCAGCCGTGCGCTATACCCAGGCCAACGAAGAGAGCGCCGCCAAGGCACACTGTCTCATTGTAGACTGCTTCGGGTTGCTCTCATCGATATACCAATACGGAGAGATGGCCTACATCGGTGGCGGATTCGGCGTAGGCATACACAACATTCCCGAAGCGGCCGTCTACGGCATACCCGTCGTGTTCGGTCCCAACTATAAGAAATTCCAGGAAGCCAAAGACCTCATTGCCAACGGAGGAGCCTTCTCCATCAACGACGCGGCCGACTTTGACCGGCTCATGCAACGCTTTGCCGAAGAGCCGTTCCGGTCGAAATGCGGAGAGACGGCTGCCAAATATATCTACTCCCACACGGGTGCCACCCAGACCATACTCTCGGGCATCACCCCGCAACTCACCACCCATGCAGAGTAAAGCCATCTTCTTCGACATCGACGGGACACTCGTCAGCTTCCACACCCACGAAATCGTGCCGTCGGCCCGCGAAGCCATCGCCGCATTGCGGAAGAAAGGGCACAAGGTCTTCATCGCCACCGGACGTCCTCTGCACCTCATCAAGGGGCTGGGCGATACCCGCTTCGACGGCTACATCACCTTCAACGGAAGCTACTGCCTCACAGCCGACGGAGAAGAAATCTACTGCGATGCCATACCTCGGGAAGCGTTGCACGCTCTCTGCCGCCATGAAAAAGAGAGCGGCCCCTATGCCTACTCGTTCATGGGGCTCGACCGCGTAACCGTAAACCGCGTCGACGACTGTGTCGTCGAAGTGGCCCGCATGCTCGACTTGCCTGTACCCATTGTGACAGATATGGAGCAGGTTGCCGACCACGAGCGCATCATACAGGTCGACCTCTACGTAGACGAAGCGCACGAAGCACCTCTCATGCAACAGATGCCCGGCTGCTTCTCCAACCGATGGAGTCCTCTCTTCACCGACGTGAACCGCACCGGCAGCAGCAAACATCGGGGCATTGACATCATCGCCGCCCACTACGGCATAGACCTGCGCGACACCATCGCCTTCGGCGACGGAGGCAACGACATTTCGATGCTGCGCCACGCCGGTCTGGGCATTGCCATGGGCAATGCCGGAGATGCCGTGAAACAGAGTGCTGGATACATCACCGACGATGTCGACAACGACGGCGTAATAAAAGCCCTGCGCCACTTCGGACTGCTGTAACCGGCACGACCGGCATCAGCCACAGGCATCCGGGACACAACAAGAAACGTCTTTCAAGACGTCCGGCCATTACATTCGGTATATCAAACCGGGCATTCTTTCCGACAAATAACTTACTCATTCTCGGTAATTTGACTAGCTGCTACAATTTTTGAGACAAAATCGGTAGCGAGGTCAAAATATTTCGCCTTTTTTATTGTGATTTTGGACAAAAGATGTTATTTTTATCCCTACATTTGTGGGAATATTTGTCTGCTTGAATCGTGACTATACCATAAACTTACTTATAAAATCATTCAGCTATGAGCTTAATTGACGAAATCGTTGCTCGCGCCAAAGCGAACAAACAACGCATCGTTCTTCCCGAAGGGACAGAAGAACGCACCTTGAAAGCCGCCGACAAAATCATTGCCGACGAAGTAGCCCATATCATTCTTCTCGGAAAACCCGAAGAAATCAAAGCCCTTGCCGAGAAAAACGGTTTGAAAAACATCGACAAGGCCACCATTATCGACCCGACCAACCACCCGAAAAAAGAGGCTTATGCCAACCTGCTGTTTGAACTCCGCAAGAAAAAAGGCATGACCGAAGAACAAGCGGCCGGCCTGGTAGAGAATCCTCTGTACCTCGCCTGCCTGATGATTAAAAGCGGCGATGCCGACGGCGAAATAGCCGGTGCCCAAAACACCACCGGAAACGTATTGC
>CAJLYN010000032.1 GCA_905210875.1 uncultured Bacteroides sp.
TGTTGCGAGCCGATGACGCTGTGGCGGTGGCTGGGTCCCATGGGCGATTTCGAGGGTTATCGCCGTGCCGGCATCGACTGGTTCATGTATCGCTGGCTGATGGCCCGGAACCTGGTATCTTTTTTTGCACTCATACTTTTAGCTGTCAATATCCTCCTTAATATTCTCGGGTGATGAAGAAACTTTCGCAGATGTTCTATCTGGCCAAATGGTTTTTCGGGGCCAGATTCCTGGGACGGAAAAATCCGTTGCAGACCGTCCTGTTTATTACCGACAAGTGCAACCTGGCCTGTAAGCATTGCTCGGTCTATTCCCGGGAGAAACCTCATACGATGACCTATGCCGAGGTGCGCGACGAACTGAAATATGCCTACGGGCTGGGCTCCCGTTTTGTCGATTTTGAAGGGGGCGAGGTGATGCTGTGGCGCGATGGCGACTTCCGCATCAACGACCTTCTCGACCTGGCCCGTGAGGTAGGCTTCTTCTCGGCCACGATTACCACCAATGCCCAGTTGCCCTTTGCCGGCGTGCGGGCCGACAGTATATGGGTGAGTCTCGACGGGTATGGCAAGTATCACGAGACGATACGCGGTGAGGGCACTTTTGCCCGCCTCGAAAAAAACATCGCCGCCTGCGGTCACCCGCATCTGAGCGTGAACATGGTGGTGAACAAGTACAACAGGGAGTCGGTCGCCGACACGATACGCTATGTCAAGGAGAATCCGGCCATAGAGAGTATATCCATCAATTTCTATACCCCTTTCCCCGATGCCGAGAATCTCATGATTACGCAGGCACAGCGCGAGGCCGTTATCGACACCGTCATTGCCATGAAGCGGCAGGGCTATCCCATCATGAACTCGGTCTCGGGCCTGCGGCTGATGAAGCACAACCGGTTCAAGCGGCGCTGTTGGGTGACCAACTTTATCTATGCCGATCACAAGCGGGCCCTTTGCGCCGGTGCGGAGCTTGGTATCTGCGACGATTGCGGGCTCTGCATGGCCGGCGAGATGAATGCCGTCTTCAACCTGCGGCCCGATACCGTGCTGGCCGGCCTGAAACTGCGGTTGTGAAACGGCCTACCGGGGTTGTGTGACCCCCGGTAGAGACACCCCATTTTTGAAAGATGCGAGGCCGGTATGCCGGTGTGGGCCTTTGACCTTTGTATCAGGGTCGGAAGTCCAGGTTATGGACGTTCCGTTTTGGTTGGGTTGGCATCCTTTATCTTTTCTATGTATTGGCTGGGAGTCAACCCCATTTCGTTCTTGAAGCATTTCGAGAAATATTTGAGGTCGGAAAAGCCCGCTTCGTAGGCCACCTGCGCGATGGAGAGGTCGCGCCGGTCGAGCAGCGACAGCGCCTTCTTGATGCGCATTTGCTTGATAAAATCAATCGGGGTGAGGCCTGTTATCTGTTTCATGCGGGTATAGTAGGCCGTGCGGCTCATGCCCAGGTGGCGGCTGAGGTCTTCGACCACAAGCTGCTGGTTGTTGATATTGTCCATGATATATTGAGCCGTCTTTTCGATAAAGGCCTTCTCCTTTTCTTCCTCGGTGGAGGCCGTGTTTTCTCTTGCAACGGTTGCGGCACTGCCATCACGGTTCATGTTGTCGATGGTCATCAGCAGCGAGTAGCGTTTCTGTATCTCGTTGCGCATGCGTTTGTAGTAGGCGGCCGCGTAGACCAGCAGGCAGAGAAGGCCCGTAAAGAGAAGAACGCATATCAGTTTGAACAGCATTGTTTCGATAAAGCGTGGCTCTACATACACAGGAATCTCCCGGCGGGCAGACTGCCACAGCCCGTTCATGTCCGACACCTCGACGATGAGGGTATATTCTCCGGGCTGTATGTGGTTATAGCCGATGTATGGCTGTTCGCCCGAAGTGTAGTTCCAGCCGGTGTCGTATCCATCCATTTTGTATCGGAAACGGGTATTGGCATTCCGGCTATATTCCATCGACGAGAGAAACAGGGCAAAACTGCGCTGGCCGGGCTTTACATACAGCGTGTCGATATCGCTGATAGGGGTTATGTCGACGTCGTTCTGGTAGCGTATGCCGGTAACGACGACGGGTTTTGTAGGCGTCTTCTCGGCCGACATCTGCCCGGGGTTGAAGCCGATGATGCCATCGGAGGTACCCAGGACAATCTGCTGCCCCATTACCGCGGGCAATGCTTCGGAGAGCGAGAACTTCTGGGCGAAACAGTCCGGATTGTATTTGGTATAGCTATGGGTGAGAGTAGAGAAGCGGCAAACGGCGTTTCGGGAGACAATCCAGATGTCGTTGCCCGAGGCGACCGAGGTCTTGATTGAGCCGGCGACATTGGGAAATGGAATGGGAAAGTGGGTGAAATGAATGTCTTCCGACAGTAGGTCGTCCGAATCGATGCGGCTTATCCCCATGCCGAACGTGCAGATGTAGAGCGCTTCACCGCATTTGAATACACCCATGATATTGTTGCCTTTCAGCCCCCAGGGCTCCTTGCGGAATTCCTGGGTGACATAGCGCGGAGAGTCGATGTCTCTCACATCTATTGTGGTAAGACCCGTTGTTGTGCCCAGGAGCAGTATATCGTTTCCGCAGTCGTACATGGAGCGGATTTCCAGTCCGCGGGGTAACCCTTCCAACTGTCGGAACCGGTATCCGCTGTCGGCCTTGACGCCATAGCAGAGGCCGTTGCCGTGCGAACCTATCCATATTTTGTCGTCGGTAAACAGCATATCATAAACCGTGTCGGTCTGCAATTTCAGGGAGAGGTCTTCGACCGAGCGGGAATAATGGCTGATGCGGTAGGTAGAGAGTCCGGTGTCTTGCAGCCGGTAGATGCCGGCCCCTTTCGTGCCGACCCATATACTGCTGTCGGGCCCCTCTTCGATACAGTAAACGGGAAAGTCGGCAAATTGTCTCGGTTGCCGGTGGATATTGCCGGCAGTGTCGACATAGAGGGGTGTCTCTGCCGGAGAGTCCATGCGTTTGAGATAGTTGCTTCGGTCCGATACCCAAAGTCTGTTTTTGTGGTCGGTGGCTACGGCTCGGGTTTCGGTGCCGTAACCGTTGGGTTGATGGGTAAAAAAGTTTTGGCTGATGTCGATGTAATCGGCACCTGAGGCATGAAATACCCACAAGTTTCTGCTTTTGTCGACGACAAACTGTTTGATTTCTGTCGGTGAATAGGTCGTGATGGTATTGTTGTCGATGAGCTTACATTCTTTAATGCGCTGTTCCGATTCGTCGTAATAAGATAATGCACCCTTTATGGGTTTCAGTATCAAACGGTTGTATCGGTCTTCAAAAATGACTCGGGACGTTTTGTCCCTTTCTTGCGGAATAGATACTTTTGTGTGCAGAAGGTCGGCGGTTTCCCCCTTGATGTCTTTTATGAGAACAAGGGTTGCGTTATCGCTAAACCCCCATATTCTTTCTTGCGAGTCCCGGTAGAGATAGTATACGGGAAGGGAGCAGAATTTCCGGATATGGCGGTCGGCCAAATTGAAGGCATATATACCCTGATTCCCGGCAGCGATTATCTCATCTTCCATGCGGAGCGTGTATGTTACATCGAGGTGAGGGGCCAAGCGGTAGTCTGACTTTTTGTTGCCCTGTCCGTCGGTTTCCATGATGTGGCCGTCGACCGATACCAGGAAATAGTGCCCATCCGTGGCATATACATGCTTGAATCTTCCAGAGACCATCTGCCGGCCAGTGGTGTTGATGGCGTGGGTATCGGTGAGCAGCCATTCGCTGCTGTCGGCCAGTACGACGGCGTCGATGCGCGTTGAACCTCGAAGCAGTGCCGATGGGTTGTCAAAGAATGTATAGTCCGACAAGGGTTGATAGTCGTTGAACCGAATGGCCGAGGCGTCGTGAAAGACGACCCATGTCGTGTTGTTCTTCAAGTGGGTGATGGCTCTTACTTTTCTATGAGCTATTTCAGGAATTACACGAAGCATGTTTATATATTCCGACTCTTTCCTGTTGAAAAGGTAGAGGCTGCGGTCCGACGAAACGCACCATATATCGCCTGTGGCGCTGAGGCGCATGTTGTAGATGCGGTTTGAAAGGATGGTGTCATCGGAGCGTAGCGTCGGTTGAAAGGTATAGAAGGTCTGTCCGTCGAAGCGAACAAGTCCGTTCCAAGTGGCAAACCACATGAATCCCGATTCGTCTTGTTTGGCATGAGACACATGGTTGGCCAGTGCCTCCTCTTCCGTTGCGAAGTTGTATTTGCGAAGCAGGTACTTGGCCCGCAGCGGTGAAGCCGCAAGGATAATGGTGAATATACAGACGAACCGCAGGAGCATAGTTGGTACTTGTTGTGTATGGGTAGGAAATGTGTGAACGGCGAAACGAGGGCAGGGTGGAATAGTGAAATCAGGATCTTCGGTTCCGGAATTGCCAGATTGTTTCCTGTGTCCTACAAATATAATGGAAATTTGGCAATCATACACATCGGTGTGGGGAGATTAATGGTAAATAGGGGGTGGGAGAATTGTTTTTGGACAGATTTGCCAATTATTCCACCCCATATGATAGATTTTGCATGTTTGGAAATATTCTTTTCTTTTATTTTTGTGAAGAGTCGGAGAAGGATTTTTCTGGAGAAGATGAAGCCCCCGATGAGAAATTAGATGGCCGAAAATTTTCTACGGCAGAGTAAAAGGTAGGAATACCAGTACATAATGTTAACCTTAATACTATTTACAGATGAAACACCAACGAATGTCCCAGATGCGTATGGGGGTGATTGCTTGCCTGGCTTTCTGTACCATGGCGGTAGAGGCACAGACCTATACTTATCAGTGGGAAGGTTTTGAAGAACTTGCCTGGGCAACTTCGAGTGCCGATGTTACAGTTGCTACGGGTAAATGGACGACAAACAAAAATCGTCAAAACACCGAGCAGGTTTATGAAGGAACGTTCAGTTTGCTCATCTCGTCAAAGGCGGGTCTTGTTACCCCTGAGCTGACCGAAGGTGCCGGTTCGCTGGTCTATTATGCACATGTGACCAACCGACAGGTCATGGTAGAGGTATCGACCGATGGTATCAGTTGGACAAGTGTCGACAGCTACAAGGAGACGAGCGACTGGTCAAAGCATACCGTGTTTATAAACGATCCGGCGGTGAGGTATGTAAAGTTGTATACCAACTCCAACAACCAGGTCTATATCGATAAGTTTGTTGTAACCCGGGCCGATGGTACAATGGCCGATGGTACGGTGCTTGTACCGGCCGTTGATGTACCTTACTTCACACAGGATTTTGAGGCCGACGGGGTATGCCCCGGCAGCAAGGAGGCCGCCGCGACAGAGACAGCGATTGTCGTGCCCGGACAGGGAGAGTGGCTCTACTATAATGCTTATAAGGCTACCAATGAGTCATATATTGTAGACGGCTCGGCCCGTGCCCTCCGCATGCCCAAAGGGGGAGCTTATGTGGTAACACCGGTTCTTGAACAAGGTGTGGCGTCGCTGAGTTTCATGGAGGGCCGCCGGGATAGAGATATTTCTGTGTATGCCTCCAAAGACAGTGGTATGACTTGGTCGTTGCTGAGAGTGTTCGAATCGGAAGACTTGAATACGTTGAAAATTTACGACCGTGAAGTCAATCGTCTTAAACTGGTGAACGAGAGTTCGAGCGATGCCGATATAGATAATATTGCCGTAACCGGATTTCCCGAGGGAACACCTCCTGTTGTCTCGACTGGTGAGGCAACAGAGGTGGGTAGCTCGAAAGCCACGGTGGCAGGAGTACTTACCGATAAGGGTGACAAAAAAATGATAGAGTGGGGTATTTGTTGGAGCCTTGATGAGGCAGAGTGTACCCTTACCGATGCCTTGTGTGTGAAGGCCGATTCGGAGACGTTTGCCGTCTTGCTGACAGGCCTGCCCTGCGAGACCGAAATCTTCTACCGTGCTTATGCCCTGAGTATGGCAGGTGTCGCCTATGGCGAAGTGAAAAGTCTGCAGACAGCGGCCCCTTCGGTAGCTGTGCTGGCGGCCGATGAGCCTGTGGTCGATGAGACAATGGGCGATGAGGTGCATATCTTCGTGCGCCTCGGTGCCACCGTTGAAGACAATGGCGGGGCCGAGCCCACGTCGGTGGGGGGGTGTTACAACACAACGGGCAATCCTACCCTCGACGATGAGGTGTCGACGACATATCTCTACGGCGACGAGTTTGCCCAGTCGGTTGCGCTGCTGCCGCAAACCACCTATTATCTGCGGCTCTATGCCACCAACTGTGCCGGTACCGGGTACAGCGAGGAGTTTACCTTTACGACTCCCGAACTTGTCATTCCCGAATATGCCCATCATATCTACTATGTCTCTACCGAAGGCAATGATGCGACGGGCGACGGAACGCCGGAAAAACCCTTTTACAACATACAGCTGGCCGTAGACCGGGCTGTTGCCGGCGATACCATTTTTGTCATGGCCGGGACCTACAACTATACGACCCGCATCAACATTCCTACCATCGGACAGCGCAACAGCGGCATGATAGCCCTGCACGCCAAGGGCGGCCGTGCCATTCTCGATTTCGGTGCCATGGAGCTGGGCGATAACAATCAGGGTATCCGTCTTACCGGCAGCTATTGGCACGTTTACGGCCTGGATATCTGCAATGCCGGCGACAACGGTATGCTCATCGAACGCAACAAGCCCTCAGGCGGCGACTACAACTCTATCAAGGGTAAGACCGAAGAGGGACACGACAACGTGATAGAGAACTGCAAGTTCTATCGCAACAAAGATACTGGCCTGCAACTGAAAAATCTGGCCGAGAACAACCGTATCATCAATTGCGACTCTTACTTCAATGCCGACCCCGACCATGAAGATGCCGACGGTTTTGCCGTGAAGATTTCGCACGGTACGGGCAACTACTTCTACGGTTGCCGTGCCTGGCGCAACTGCGACGACGGTTGGGACGGTTTTGTGAAGACCGATGGCGGATTCCCCGACGACTGCACCACGACCTACGAGAATTGCTGGGCCTTCAACAATGGATACTTGGAGCAGGGCAACTCGACGGGCAACGGCGACGGTAACGGCTTCAAGCTCGGAAGCGCATACGGTGCGCACAATGCGATACTGAACCGCTGTCTTGCCTTTGAAAACTACCAGAAGGGGTTTGACCAGAACCATAACCCCGGCAGTATGATTCTCAACAACTGCACCGGATATGCCCGGCCGCTGCTCGAAAACAAGAGCCATTTCACCTATCGTATCGACGAGCCGGTATCGAGTGGCCACGAGGTTGTGCTTACCAACTGTGTGGCGGTGAGCGATGGCATCAGCGACCGCACCAAGTCGGCCTATGCTCCGTACAGCCTGTCGGGCAACCGGCTGACCATCGTTTCTTGCGACTTCAATACCTTGCCGGCCGATTATCAAAGTATCTACCCCACTGGTATGGACGGCGAGCGCGACGAGTTTGGCAACCTGCCCATACTCCCCTTCATGCGCATAGCCGAGGGTAACGCCCGGCTCATCGACAAGGGTACGCCGGTCATTCCCTATCCCGGCGAGAGCCGGGCCTCCGTGGGTATACAGTATCGGGGTGCGGCGCCCGACCTCGGTTGTTTTGAAACCGACGAGGAGATGGGTAGCGGCGGAAATGCTCTGGTCGAGGAGAACGACGGGGCGTGTCGGGAACTGAATGTGCAGGTCATGCGTCTGGCTGCTGGCCAGCTGCTGGTTACGCTGCCCGATTCGGAGCCTTTGTCGAAGTGTGCGATTTCGCTCATCGACATGTCGGGTCGCACAATTGCTGCCCACACATTCTACGGCAATACGACGGTTGTCGACGCGACCGGCTGCAAAGGGGTTGCGATACTTCTGGTCAGAACGGCCGGCGCCGAGGGTACCGTCAAGTTGTTGCTGCCGTAATGACTTGTTTTACTGCACTGAATTGATTTTGAATCTCTTTTCAGTAAAATAACCGGCAAGTTAATCGTGATGTTTGTCGGCCGTGTATGTCTGTCATGACGGTCAGATAAATATCCGGTTAACTTGTCGGTCATTAATGACGAACATGTGAATGTCGCATAACTATCTATATTGCAAGTTTTATATTTGAGAGTACCAGCAATGTCATTAAAAGGGGTTCGGTATTCGGTACAATTTCAAGCATATTTAAAATAACCCTATTTTGATAGAGGGCCTTACCCCGCGTTTTTCAAATCGAGAGATTTATATTCATTGGTGAATAAATGGTATGTATCGAAATATGCTAGTTAAAATGAGTTTAGATGTGGCTTTTGTTAAGATTCTTGATATTTTGTTTGCTTTTTACTATTTTTGCCAGCCTAAAATAGAAGTACACATGGAACCTATAACGATTCGAGAAATAACAGGTCGGCGAGCCCTGAAAAAGTATGTACAATTCAATATCGACCTTTATAAGAACAATCCCTACAAGGTTCCTCCGTTAATTATCGACGAAATCAACACATTCATTCCGGCAAAGAATCCTGCTTTTGAGTTTTGTGAAGCTATAAATTATATGGCTTATGAAGGGAAAAAGCCGGTAGGACGCATAACGGGTATCATCAATCACAACCTCAACAAGAAGACCGGAAAGGCCGAGGCTCGTTTCGGATTTGTCGACTTTGTCGACGATACTCGCGTGAGCGATGCGCTTTTCGATGCCGTGGAGGCATGGGCCCGAGAAAAGGGCATGAACCGCCTGGTAGGTCCGCTGGGATTTACCGACATGGACCCCGAGGGGTTGCTCGTCGAGGGATACGACCAGTTGGGCACGATGGTGACCATCTATAATTATCCTTATTATGTCGACCACATCGAGCGGCGCGGTTTCACACCCGAATGCGAGTGGGTGGAGTTTAAACTCACCGTTCCTCCAACCATGTCGGAGAAGCATGCCCGAGTAGCCCAAATCGTGCGTCAGAAGTATCACCTACGTAGTATTGTCAGGGAATATACCAATATCCACAAACTGGCCCGGGATTATGGTCGTCAGATATTTGAGCTCATCAACGAAGCCTATAAGAATCTATATGGTTATTCGACACTTACACCCCGACAGATTGACCACTATGTGAAGATGTATATCCCGGTGGTAAATCTCAAACATCTCTCGTTGGTTGTCAATGAAAAAGATGAACTGGTGGGTGTAGGCATTGCCATGCCGTCGATGAGCCGTGCCCTCCAAAAGGCAAAAGGCCGGTTGTTCCCCTTCGGTTTTATTCATCTGCTCAAAGCCTTGAAGGGAAAGAACGACATCGTCGACCTCTTGCTGGTGGCCGTACACCCCGATTATCAGAACATGGGTGCCAATGCATTGATTTTTGATGATATTTTGCCCAACTTTATCAAGGACGGGTTTAAATATGCCGAGAGTAATCCCGAAATGGTTACCAACAACAAGGTGCAGCAGCAGTGGCAATATTTTGAGCAGCAACAGCACAAGCGTCGTCGCGCTTATGCCAAGGATATTTAAGTCTCTTTGTGTGTGATGATGCCCACGTTTGTGCAGGTACTTGATTTTATCGGTACCTTTGCTTTTGCCATCAGCGGCATACGGCTGGCTTCGGCCAAGCGGTTCGACTGGTTCGGAGCCTATGTGGTAGGTTTTGTTACGGCCATCGGCGGCGGTACTATACGCGACCTGTTGCTCGATGTTACGCCTACCTGGATGGAAAATCCCATGTATCTCATTTGTACAGCGCTGGCGCTGGTATGGGTCATTGTGTTTGAAAAGCGACTGGTGCGTCTCGACATTACGTTCTTTATATTCGATACCATCGGTTTGGCCCTGTTTACGGTAGTGGGTGTAGGTAAGAGTCTCACGGCCGGATATCCTTTCTGGGTGGCTATTATCATGGGTAGTCTCACCGGTGCGGCCGGAGGTGTGCTGCGCGATGTCTTTATCAATGAAATCCCGTTGATCTTCCGCAAGGAGATATATGCCATGGCTTGTGTCGTGGGTGGGGTTATTTACTGGTTTTTCGACCTGTTGGGCATGGAACCGTATATCTGTCAGATTGTGGGCGGAGTCGGCGTGTTTGTTACCCGCATCCTGGCGGTGAAATATCAGATATGTCTGCCGGTTCTCTCGGGCGAGACCGGCAGCAATGACGATAAAAAGGAAGAATAAAAACCCTCCCTCTCTCTTACAGGACTCTTGTGTTATTACCGTGGCGTGTGCGGGGAGAACGTTCCCTCGTTCGCTGTTGCTTAATTGCGGGACGATTACGGTTCGATATTCAGAATCGCGTTCAAATCTTCGCGCCAGTCGCTCCCGTTTGCAGGACAGAAGGTGTGGAAGCCCAACTCTTTTCCCCGTGCGATGTTCGATGTCCCGTCGTCGACGAAGAGTGCCTCTTCGGGGCGAATGCCACTGTCGTCGAGCAGATGGCGGAATATCTCGGGTGCCGGTTTGGTGTAGCCTATCCGGTAGGAGAGGTAGAGGCGGTCGGCATAATCGGTGAGAGCTTTCCCGGTGGGCGTGAAGTCGGAGCTGCATGCCCACGACATGACATACGGATTGGTGTTGCTGAGAATAAAAATGCGATGCCGCTTTTTCAACCCTTCGATATAGTCGAGAATCGCCGGTGGCACCTCTACAAAAAATCCCAGCCAGGCGCTCTTTACCTCTTCAAAGGTAAGCTCCCGGCCGCAGAGCCGTCCCAGCTCGGCGCGGAAACCGGCTTCGTCGAGTTTGCCCTCTTCCAGTTCCTGAAAGATGCCCGACTGGTGGTATTTGTCGAGCCGGGCATCGGCATCGGCCAGACCTATACGTGCAAAAGCGGCCACGGCACGGTCGCGGTCGATGGTGGCGATGACGCCACCAAAATCAAAAATAAGAGTCTTTATCATGTCGTTGTGCTGAATTGTGTGTAGTTGATATATCACTCTCTATCGATGGGTTGTGCGGTAAGCGGTGGCGTTGTTGCGGTAGGTGATATTCCGAGGCAACTCTCTTTGCATGAGGGTTGCAGCCCTTACCTGTCGATGCCGTCGCGCGAGAGTACCCCCTGTGTGTAGTAATGCTTCACCTCCTGCATCTCGGTAACGAGGTCGGCCGTGTCGATGAGAGCCTGTGGCGCGTAACGGCCGGTAATGACAACCTCGGTGTGCGGGTTGCGTGCCGCCAGCACTGCGAGAACCTCGTCGCAGGAGAGGAGCCCGAAGTGCAGGGCGATGGTCAGTTCGTCGAGTACGACGACATCGTAAGCCCCATTGGCGAGTATCTCGCGGCACCGTTCCAGCCCCTGCCGGGCCATATCGATATCTGCCTGTTCGGGGGCGCGGTCGATGTAGCAGCCCCGGCCCAGCGTCTCGACACAGAGGCGACCGAAGGCCGGCACGCGGCCGTCGAAGAGCTGCTCGGCCTTTGTCTCGTTGTAGCGCATCGACTTTACAAACTGTCCCACATAGACCCTCTTTCCCGCGCAGAGCGCACGCAGCGCCACTCCGAAGGCAGCTGTCGTCTTTCCTTTCCCGTTGCCGGTGTAGAGATGTATATATCCTTTTTCCATGCTTGCAAATATACACTCACTTTTCGGCATCTCCATCGAAAAAAGTATCTTTGTCGCCACTCTCCGATACCGTAAAGAAAAGAACGATGGAAAAAGCCGTATTCAATTGGAGTGGCGGAAAAGACTCGGCCCACGCCCTGTGGCGGGTGATGCAGGAACGGCGTTATGAGGTGCTGGCTCTGCTCACGACAGTCAACCGCGACACCCGCCTCTCGACCATGCACCATATACCGCTGGCGTTGTTGCAGGCGCAGGCCGAGCGCATAGGTTTGCCCCTCTATGTGGTAGACTTGACGCCCCGGGGCGATATGTCCGACTACGCCTTGGCCATGACTCGTGCCGTTGCCCACTTCAAGACCCTTGGCGTTACCCGGTTTATCTATGGCGACATATACCTGCACGACGTGCGGCGCTACCGCGAAGAGCAGCTGGCACCCCATGGCATAGAGGTTGTCGAGCCGCTTTGGGGCCCGCCCTCGCCGGTGGTGATGGAGCGTTTCCTGGCTACCGGCCTGCGGTGTGTCGTCGTTACCACGATGCGCGACAGACTGGGAACCGCCGCTGTGGGGCGCACGGTCGATGCCGGCTTTGTGGCCTCCCTGCCTGCCGGTATCGACCCCAATGGAGAGAACGGCGAGTACCACACCTTTTGTTACGACGGACCAATCTTCTCGTCGCCCGTGCCCTTTGCCTTGGGCGAGACCGGCGAGAAGAGTTACGACATTACCCACGACGATGGCACGGTGCACACCTATACCTACTGCTCGGCTACGCTTCTCGCTCCGTAACAGGTCGATGGGGTGGAATCCTCTCTCTCTCATTCGAGGGTGATTGAAAATTTCTGGCTTTGCAAGTAATATTGTATCTTTGTCGGGTCGGAAGGCCGTATCGGTTATCGAGTTGGATTGTCCGGCATTTTTAGACACATCGCATTAGAAATTGCACACATTATGACCGCATTAGAAATTTGGGCCTTGGCCCTGGGGTTGGCCATGGATTGCTTTGCCGTGTCGATAACCAGCGGTATCATCTGGGGGCGATTCCGTTGGAAATCCATGCTCACCATGGCCTTCTTCTTCGGCCTGTTCCAGGCATTCAATCCTTTTCTCGGTTGGTTGGGAACCCGCTATTTCCGGCATCTCATAGAGAGTGTCGATCATTGGATAGCCTTCGGCATACTGGCCTTTCTGGGTATACGCATGATTGTGGAGTCGTTCAAGCCCGAAGATGAGAAACATTTCGACCCGGCCAGTCTCAAGGTCATACTCATGATGGCCGTCGCCACCAGTATCGATGCCTTGGCCGTGGGCATTTCGTTTGTGTGCGTAGGAATGAATCATTGGAGCGATTTGCCCTATCCGTTGGGCGTCATAGGGCTGGTGTCGTTCCTGCTCTCGCTCGTGGGCGTCTCGCTCGGAGTGAAGTGTGGCAGTTACGCCCGCAAGATACATGCCGACCTGCTGGGCGGAGTCATACTCTTTGCCATCGGCCTGAAAATCCTTATCGAGCATCTCATAGCCTGACGGAACTACTGTTTCCCTCGGAAAAGTGTATATGTGAGAAAATTGTGCAGTCAATCTTTATCGATCGAGGGGACAAAGGATTGTATCGTTCAATTTTTTTGATGTATGTCCTGGAAAAACATTTAATGAAATCATGGTATCTCCCGTTTAATTACCGTCAGCTTCAAATAGACGTTGATAAGTGATGACCTGTTATGTTACTGTATATGTTTTTTTTAGGTTTTTGCTGTGAATATTAATGAAAAATTTATTATTTTCGTTTTGATTCATTCACACCAAAAAATATACTATGAATACACTATCGAAACAATTGACTGAGCTTTACGAAAGCAAGTGGAAGGGGCTTATGGGACAAATCGAAGCCAATGGACTGCGTAACCAATTGCAATGTCCGTTCTTAATTTCTTTATTACGTTCAGGACAGAAAAAAGAGGAACGTGAGAAGGCTAGGAAAGCCGATGCTGATTGGTATCTGAAAAAAGAAAATCCTAAAAATGAAGAATGGTATACCAAGGCCGATATTAAAATTATGTTTTTTGGACAAGAACCACATTATTGGGGTAAGGATTTGGATGTGGGCGATCTCATGAGTGCTTATGAAGATTTTCTTGATGACAAGTTTGTTGTGGAAGGAGATGGTGGATATTTCAATGAAGATGAAGTTGGTAAGGCGAGGATTTTTCGTTTTGCCATTAATGGAATAATGTCGTGCATGAGAGATGACATATTGCAGGCCTATCCCGGCAAGAAAGTCTCGATGATATGGAATAATATATCCAAATTGTCAACCTTGGAAGGGGGCCCTGTCAATATACACGAAATAGAACGCAACTATTTCCATGTCATTCCACAGGAAGTCCAGATACTTAAACCGGATATTCTAGTTTTCTTCACAGGTCCTAGCCAAAACACATGTTATGAGTATATTAAGGAAAACTTTACTTTACTGGGTGATCCGTTGCCTATAGGTGGTCTGCCAGTAGATGATGTTGCCAAACTCTCTGTCGAAGAAGCGCCGTTGGCCTACAAAACTTATCACCCCAATGCCAAGAAGACAGATGGATTTCATTGGAAGAATTATAATGCCATTCTTGACGATATCAAGGAAAATATAGACAAACTGCTCAATAAAGAATAACCATATAACCTCTTTGGCACAACTTAACCACACCTTTGCATTTATCATAATGCAAAGGTGTGGTTTCTTTTTTCTGTATGTTAAGAGATAAACGATAGTGGAAGTTGGAAGTCTGTTTGAAAAGCGACGAAACGTTTGTATTGGGTAGACCTGAAATTTATGAAGGTTGAATGGCTTCCAAAATCCTCGTTTGGAATAGTTGTGTAGAGGGGACAAATTGCAGGCATTGGATATCAGTAAGAACAATTCTTTATCCGGTTTAATTGATAAAATAATCCGGCGATAGCGTTTGCCTTGTTGGAAGTTAAAGGTCTGCTTTTTATTTTTGCAGACAGCTTTTTTTAAAGGATATTACTATGAAAACATTTACCAAGGAAAACCTCTATTGGATACACGAGCCTCGACGCTACGCTATTACCGATGCACTCATTACGATAGAGACCCAGCCTTATACCGACCTTTGGCAGCGTACCTATTACGGATTCCGTAACGACAATGCTCCCGTGTTGCAGATGAAGACGACACAGAAATATTTCTCGTTTACGGTCAAGACGACATTCCATACCTCGGTACTCTTCGACCAGTGCGGCATTGCCGTCTATCTCGATAGCGATAACTGGATAAAGGCCTCGGTCGAGTACGAAAACGAGCACATACAGCGCCTTGGCAGTGTGGTGACCAACAACGGCTATTCCGACTGGGCGACGCAGGATATTCCCTCGTCGATACATGAAATGTGGTATCGGCTGAGTCGCCGCGAGAGCGATTATTACATCGAAACAAGTCTCGATGGCATCAACTTCAAGCAGATGCGGGTGTGCCATTTGGTTCATGGCGACGGAGAAATCTCGTTCGGAATCTATGCCGCCAGCCCCTCTCAACACTCGTTTACGGCAGAATTTACCCACATGGAGGTGGGAGAATGTATCTGGAAGGCTTGGCAATAATATTCCCGGGAAATCTACAATAAGAAGTAATCACCCCATTTAGGAAGTTTTCCCCGATTGAAGATTTGGTTTCAATGAGTTTTAAGCGGGTTTACGAAGAAAGACAGGTAATGTTTATTTAAAAACAAAAAAGCAATCACTTGACAAGCAGGTGATTGCTTTTTACTTTTGTACCCAGAGCCGGTACAAGGCATAGAAATTATAGGAAAATAAAAGAATTTATCTTCCTTATTATCAATTATTTGCATCTTTCTTATTTTCTCTATTTTTGCCATATTTTGCCCATTTTTCGTCATTAAGTACACTTTTAGTAC
>CAJLYN010000033.1 GCA_905210875.1 uncultured Bacteroides sp.
GACAGGTGCGCATCGTCAACAGCCATTTCAATACCGACGACGACGCCATCTGTTTCAAAACGACCAACGCCACGGGCCGCTGCGAAAATGTGGTGGTGGCCAACTGCGTCATCGCTGCCAACTGCAACGCCATGAAATGGGGCAGTGAGACCAACGGTGGATTCCGCAACTTCATCATCACCAACTGTGTATTCCGTCGGGCCGACGAACCTACCATCTACGACCGGCCCCACCGCACCCTGGGCGGACTGGCCATCGAAACCGTCGACGGAGCCCTGCTCGAAAACTTCAACATCAGCAACATCTCCATGTACGGTGTGATGACCCCCATCTTCATACGTCTGGCCAACCGTGGACGCAACTACTACGACGGCGGCCCCTCGCAGCCGGTGGGTACCCTGCGCAACATACACATCGCCAATCTTACCGCCACCATGCACGGGCTGGTTACAAGCTCCATCACCGGTCTTGACGGACACCCGGTCGAGAACGTTACACTCAGCAACGTGCATCTGATATGCGACGGTGGAGGCTCGGCCGAGCATGCCCTCAACCGCAACCTGCCCGCACGGGAGAAAGAGTATCCCGAGACACTTATCTTTGCCGACGCTCCCGCCTCGGGTCTCTACATCAAAAACGCCCGCGGCCTGCGCATACAGAACCTGTGCCTCGAAGTACGCCAGGCCGACCCGCGCTCGTTGCTCTTCATCGAGCAGGTCGACGACGCCATTCTCGACGGCGTTACGCTCATCAATCCCACGGGAACACCCCAACTCACCTTACGCAACGACAACGACATACTCGTTGAGAAACTGAGAGAGACACCCGGCACAACACCGGCAGGCATCGTTGTCGAAGGCAACAACAGCCGCATCGCCATAGAAAAAGAGTGTCCGGTGAAGTTTACCGACAACGCAACCAAGAAATGTCTGCTCAAATAAGATTCACGACCATGAAAAAAGATATTATTCTGACACTTTGCCTCGTCGTCCTCCTCGGAAGGGTCCCCTATACGACAGCAATGGCTCAGGAGCCCGAAACGCCGGCCATGGAACTCTTCCGCTTAGGCGAAGAGTCCTACCAGAAAAAGAAATACAAAACCGCTGTCGAATACTTCACTACGGCTGCAGAACAAGGAAATGCCGAGGCGCAATTCCGGATGGGAGAATGTTACTACTTCAAGAGAGGCGTCAGACGCAACTATAAAAAAGCTGCTTACTGGTGCGAAAAGGCTGCCCGTCAAGATATTGCCGGTGCACAATACATTCTCGGAGCCTGCTATTACGACGGGAAAGGGGTTGAGAAAAACGCGGCACAAGCCGCCGCATGGTTTGAGAAAGCCGCCCGGCAAGGCATTGCCGGCGCCCAAAAGGAGCTGGGAAGCTGCTACGCCAACGGCACAGGCGTCGCCCCCGACGACAGCACCGCCCTGTACTGGTTTACCCGGGCCGCCGAGCAAGGACTCGCCGAAGCGCAGTTCCTTCTGGGAGCCTGCTACTACGATGGAAAGGGCACGGCAAAAGACCTCAACAAAGCCTTCTTCTGGTATCGGAAAGCGGCGTACCAGAACCTTGCCGAAGCTCAATACTTTCTCGGCATGTGCTACTATTCGGGCGAAGGTGTGGAACAAGACAACAACCAGTCGGCCCACTGGCTGACAAAGCCCTCGAAAACGGGCTTGACGGTGAGCGCGCCACCTTGGCCCGCGACATGGTGCGCCGCATCGAACGGCCTTCGTCTACCCTCCGATAAAGAACCTCATCGACAGTCATAGAGATTTTTGAGACAATCATCTGTCATTTATATTCAAGGTTTTATTTTTTCACGCACTATGAAAAAGATTTTTCCGATACTCCTGTTATCCTCCATTATCGGATTTTGTACATCGGCAAAGCCTTTGGCTTTTCCGGGTGCCGAAGGATACGGGAAATATACCACCGGCGGACGCGGCGGAAAAGTTATATATGTCACCAATCTTAATGACAGTGGTCCCGGAAGCCTGCGCAACGCTGTCGAAGAGAAAGGGCCCCGCATCGTGGTCTTTGCCGTTGACGGAACTATCGAATTGAAATCGCCGCTACGCATCAACAACGACAGCATCACCATAGCCGGGCAGTCGGCACCGGGAGCAGGCATCTGCCTGAAAGACTATCCGCTGGTCATCAATGCCAGCAACGTCATCATACGATACCTCCGAGTGCGGGTAGGCGACCGTTACCACCGCGACAGCGACGGGATAGGTGGTGGACGCTACGGACAGAAGAATGTCATTCTCGACCATCTGTCGTCGAGTTGGAGCATCGACGAATGCCTGTCGATTTACAAAACAGAGAATCTCACCGTGCAATGGTGCCTCGTCTCGCACAGCCTGAACAAGTCGGTCCACACCAAAGGGAGCCACGGATTCGGCGGCATCTGGGGCGGATACAAAGCCACGTTCCACCACAACCTGCTTGCCAACCATGCCAGCCGTAATCCCCGTTTTGCCTCGGTCGACGGCACAAAGTGGGTCGACTACCGCAACAATGTCGTGTATAACTGGGGATACAAAACCGCATACGGTGGTGGCCACCATGGCGAAATAAACATCGTGGGCAACTACTACAAACCGGGCCCCGCCTCTCAGCACCACCGCATACTCGATGTGGCCGACGACGGCACCGGTCGCTACTATGTACACGGCAACGTCATGGAAGGCGACCCCAAAGTCACCCTCGACAATAATAGCGCCATCGATGACCGCCCGGGGAAACCCTACATTTCCACCGCAAGAAACAAGAAAAAGACCAGAGGTATTGCCTCGGAAGCCATTCCTGCACGAGGAGAAGAATCGGCCTCCTGCATCGTCGACACACCATTCCCCTACGAAGCGATTAACGAAGACGAACCCGATGTCGCCTACCGGCGCGTATTGGCCAATGCCGGATGCAGTCGTGTACGCGACAGCTACGACAAAGCCGTTATCAAGCAAGTAAAGAAAGGACGCGGCACATTCGGAGAGAAAGGTATCATCGACAGCCCCGAAGATGTCGGTGGCTGGCCCGAGTTGAAGTCGCGGAAGCCCCGCAAAGACAGTGATGGCGACGGCATGCCCGACCGTTGGGAAAAACGGAATGGCCTCGACCCTCACAATCCCAACGACGCCTCAACATACACGATAAGTCAGGAATATACTAATGTGGAATGTTACCTAAACAGCCTCGTTGACAAAAAAAATACATAAAATAAAAATTTTTACCTACAATCTGTTGGATTATTAATAGAATTTACCTATTTTTGTATCGAAGAAAAAAAACAGAAAGCATGAATTATCAATCCAGAAATTGGCAAGGTTGGCGTCACTTACACACTCAACGGTCGTAAGGCACAACCTCGTATATAATAAAGAAAAAGAAGGTTTGTCCGACCGCGGCAAACCTTCTTTTTTGTTTGAATAAATTTATCCGATAAATATAGCGATTATGAACACGAAAAAATTTTTACTGCAAGAAAAAGACATTCCCACGGCATGGTACAACATCGTGGCCGATATGAAGACCAAACCACTGCCCCCCCTTAATCCGCAGACACACCAGCCGATGAAAGAGGAAGACTTTTATCCACTCTTTGCCAAAGAACTGTCGCACCAGGAGATGAACCAGACCGACGCCTGGATAGAGATACCCGAACAGGTGCGCGACATGTACAAGATATGGCGTCCCACCCCGCTGGTACGCGCCTACGGTCTCGAAAAATACCTCGACACCCCGGCCCACATCTACTTCAAGAACGAAAGCGTCAGCCCCGTAGGCTCGCACAAGCTCAACTCGGCCATCGCCCAGGCCTACTATTGTAAAAAAGAGGGCGTTACCAACATTACCACCGAAACGGGTGCCGGCCAATGGGGTGCAGCCCTCTCCTTTGCCGCCAAAGCCTTCGGGCTCGAACTGGCCGTGTATATGGTAAAAGTGAGCTACCACCAGAAACCCTACCGCCGCTCCATCATGCAGACATTCGGCGCCCAAGTCATCGCCTCGCCCAGTATGAGTACCAAGGCCGGACGTAAAATCCTCACCGAACACCCCAACTACCAGGGTAGCCTGGGTACGGCCATCTCCGAAGCCGTAGAGCTGGCCATGCAGACCCCCAACTGCAAATACACCCTCGGCAGCGTACTCAACCACGTATCCCTGCACCAGACGGTCATCGGTCTCGAAGCCGAAAAACAGATGGAAATGGCAGGCGAATATCCCGATGTGGTCATTGCCTGCTTCGGTGGTGGTTCCAACTTCTCGGGACTCTCCTTCCCCTTCCTGCGGCATAAACTCGTCGACAACAAAGATATACGCGTCATAGCAGCCGAGCCCGCCTCCTGCCCCAAACTCACGCGTGGCGTATTCCAGTACGACTTCGGCGACGAAGCCGGATACACACCGCTGTTGCCCATGTTTACCCTCGGACACAACTTCTCGCCGTCGAACATTCACGCCGGAGGCCTCCGTTACCATGGAGCCGGTTCCATCGTAAGCCAGCTGCGCAAAGACGGACTCATGGAGGCTGTCGACATACCCCAGCTCGAAACCTTCAAGGCCGCAACAATTTTTGCACAGGCCGAAGGCATCATTCCCGCCCCCGAATCGTCGCACGCCATCGCCACGGCCATACGCGAAGCCGAGCAGGCCAAATTCGAAGGAAAATCAAAAGTCATTCTTTTCAACCTCTCGGGCCACGGCCTCATCGACATGGCCGCCTACGACCAGTACATCGCCAACGACCTGCAAAACTATGAGGTTACCGACGAAGAGGTGGCACGCAACGTTTCCCAACTCGAAAAAATCATCTAATCCTCCCACACTCCCCAAAAACGAGAACGGCGCTGGCATTTGCCCGCGCCGCTATTTTTTACGACCGTATCAACCGTTCGGGATTACAGACCGGTCGACCAGTCCAGCCGTTTTGTCCGGCTCACACTACCATCGGCATAGAGAATCTCCTCGATATAAACTCCACACTCGGGTCGAGTTATCTGCTGTCCCAACAAATTGTAATAGTTGACACGCAATACCTCTCGCTCCACACCCGCATCTGTTACACTCTGTACGCCACTCGTCAATGACTCGACATAATCGGGCAGATAATAGCTCAGATGAGGCGGTTGATTATACGCAGCCGTCTGCCACACCGTTGCCATACGATAGTGATGGTCGTGCATCAGCGTAGGCACTCTGTAATCGCTGGTGTAGGGAGTAGAAAATATCCAGAGATGACTCATCGTCTTCTCGTCGTAATAGATCTGCTCTTCGCGCCAGTCCCCGAAAATATCGGCTTGCAGACAAGGAGTGTATTTGATAACATTTGTTCCTGCACCATATTTAGAGGGCATATCAACCAGTGTGGTCGCGCTCTGTGTGCGACCGCGCCATTTGGTAATAATCCCCTCCTCGGTGGTCTCCTCCTGCAAGTCGCCGTCCCAATAGGTACGGAAATTGACGGTGGGCCGCTTGGTCGAAATCACACTTCCGTCGCAGCCATACACCTCATTGCCTGCGGCACTCCAATACTCACAGCCACGTGCCTCAGCATCTACGTCGGCACAAAGGCCTCGGCCCACATCGGTTCCCGTAAATTTACCAACAAGGACCTCTCCGGTCAACGCATCATGCATCTCTACACCATACTTGGCCGATACCTCTTCATGCACCATCATCACTTCGAGACCGTTGCGATCGGGGTCGAAATCGCCTACATGCAGGGCATCGCCATGTCCGAGGCCGGTACGGTAGATAATGGTTCCATCGTCGTCGAGGGCACAGGCTCCGTAAATAATTTCGTCGCGACCGTCGCCGTCGACATCGGCCGTAGCCAGGCTGTGGGCACCTTCACCATAAGCTCCGATACCACCGGCCACCGAACTGTGCAACCACCGGGTACGCAGCGAAGAGCCGTCAAAATCGACGGCCCACAAGAATGCAGCCGTATAATATCCACGCGCCATCACCAGGCTGGGCCGCTCGCCATCAAGATAAGCTACACAAGCCAGATAACGCTCGCTACGGTTACCGTAGCTGTCGCCCCAATTGGAAATGGTATCTCGTGCAGGACGATATGCCGTCGTAGCCAGTTCTTCTCCGGTGAGGCCGCTGAATACCGTCAGATACTCGGGGCCACTGATGACAACGCCACTCTTCCCTCCGACCGATGTCCGATAATCGGCCTGCGGATTGTCCTGCCCCATCAGTACATAATTTCCCCGTCCGTCGATTGTTCCGGGAGCCGTCTTGCAGGCAACTTCGGCACATCCGTCGCCGTCGAGGTCATAGACCATCAGTTAGGTATAGTGCGCTCCGGCCCGTATGTTCTTACCCAGGTCGATACGCCACAGTTTGGTTCCGTTCATGCGGTATGCATCGATAAGGACATTGCCCGTGTAGCCCGACTCGGAGTTGTCTTTCCGGTTGGAAGGGTCCCACTTCATAATGACTTCATAGCTCTTGTCGCCGTCGACATCGGCCACCATACAATCGCCAGGAATGTAGTAGAAGCTGCCACTCTCGGTCGTTCCACCGGCAGGACGGTCCAGCGGTATATCAAGATAGCCGTTCGGGAGCATCAGTGCCGTAGAAGTTTCCACCACCTCACCGGCAGAGAGAGTCTCTACCGTATATATGCTCTGTGCCGAGCCTTGCGTATCCAGGAAATTGGTCTTGTCGGTAATAGGGGCATCGTTGAGTTTCTTTCCATCGCGATAGACATTGAAAGAGGCATCGCGCGGGTCGTCGATAAGCCATCGCCAGTTGACCAGATAATTAGATGTCGTACCGGTGAATGTAGCTATGGCTCCGCGATCGAGAGCTTCGGGGTCGAGTACCCAGGGCCGTCCGGCAAAAGGCATTACCAGCGGAATCTCGGCCATATACTCGGCCACTTCGGAACTACGAAGGCCCTCTTTCAGAGCCACAGCCCGCAGGCGGCAACTCCGTGTCAGCTCGAACGGCTGCTTATACGCCAGCGCATAGTCCCAGACCTCTCCGCGATCAACCAACGAATACCATATCTGTGCGCCTTCGGTGGCGCAGGAGAGCGTTACAAGGCTACCCTCCACCGAGATGACGGGCATTGCCGTTTGCTCTCTTGTGTCGGCCTTCTCTTCGAAAACCCCGACACTCTGCACGACAACACCGCCACTGTTGGTCCAACTCACGTCGCCATCGGCAATCACCTCAAAATTATAGGTTTTGAAATAGGTCGAAGGGTATGTATCGTAACCACATTCACCGCGAAGATTGGTTACCGACTCAATTCCTTGTGGTGCCGAAGAGGACGACTTGATGGTAACGAATACCCGCTGCCCGGCTTTCAGCCCGGAGATTCCTACCGGAGCAATATTCTGCATCTGCATACCGTTCTGACTGCTGCCCATATTGTGTCTCAGCAACAGATTCCCGGGCTTGATACCGGCACCTATCACCAGGCCTTCTGTCTCGGCAATAATCACACCGTTGGCTTTCAGAGGCAGACCATCGGTCTCGACCTTGTTAGCATACCGCTGCAAGGTACCGCTCTTGTACATGGGATTCCAGTTCTTGGTATCGGCCGCAAGATTGGACAGTGTTTCGGCCTCGTACTTGGCCAGATTCCACCATCGGAGCGTATCGTAACTCACTTGTGCCCGGAGTGGTACAAGGGCACAAAAAAGGAAAGCCAGCGCAAACATCCTTGCACGGGATTTCCGCCTAAGAATAATGTGTTTCATGGTAAATAAAGGGTTCTTGGATATGCTTTACGAAATTACTAGAAATAACGACACGATTAAAATTTTTCATTATTTATTTTTCTGGAACAAACATTTCTTATAGACTCCAGACTTAACCGAAAAGACAAAACTCACAGTAAAAACATATTCTATCTGCCTGTCGGTAATCGGGGGCATACAATCCGTAAAAAATATAACCTGATCTGACGATTTAAACGTTACCTTTGTCACGTGAAAAATCCATGTTAAAATCTATTCCTACTATGTATCTAAGTAATATCAAATCGCCCCAAGACATCAAGGGCCTTAACACGGAACAATTAACCACGCTTGCACAAGAAATACGACAAGCCTTGCTGACAAAACTCAGCGTTCACGGCGGACACGTCGGCCCCAACCTCGGCATGGTCGAGGCTACGATAGCCCTCCACGTTGTGTTTGACTCTCCATACGATAAAATTGTCTATGATGTTTCACACCAGAGCTACACCCACAAAATGCTTACCGGTCGTGCCGAAGCATTTCTCGACCCGGCCGAGTATGACTCGGTAACGGGATATACCAACCGACAGGAGAGCGAGCACGACTTCTTCACCATGGGACATACCTCAACATCGGTGAGCCTGGCTTGTGGATTGGCCAAAGCCCGCGACCTGAAAGGGGGACGAGAAAATATCATCGCCGTGATAGGCGACGGCTCGCTCAGCGGAGGCGAGGCTTTCGAGGGACTGAGCAATGCGGCCGAGGCCGGCACCAACATGATAATTGTAGTGAACGACAACGAAATGTCGATTGCCGAAAACCACGGCGGTCTATACCGCAACCTGCAACTGCTGCGCGAAAGCGGCGGAGAGGCTCCCTGCAACTATTTCCGCTCGCTGGGTCTCGACTACGTCTATGTGGAAGAGGGCAACGACATCGCCACCCTCATCGAGACATTCCGTCGGGTAAAAGACTGCCCACACCCGGTCGTCGTACACATACACACCCTCAAAGGCAAGGGCTATGCCCCGGCCGAGAAAGAGAAGGAGCGTTTCCATTGGAGCATGCCGTTCGACCTCACGACGGGCAAGGTAAAAGTTACCGAAGAGGGCGAAGACTACGGCGAACTCACCGGGGCTTTCCTGCTCGACGAGATGCAGAGAAACCGGCAAGTTGTGGCCATCACCTCGGGAACACCTGCCGTATTCGGCTTCTCTCCCGAACGCCGTCAGAAGGCCGGCCGCCAATTTGTCGACGTAGGTATTGCCGAAGAACACGCCGTGGCACTGGCTTCGGGCATCGCTGCCGGCGGAGGCTGTCCCGTGTACGGGGTGTACAGCACTTTCCTGCAACGCACCTACGACCAGCTCTCGCAAGACCTCTGCATCAACAACAACCCGGCCGTCATCTGCGTATTCGCCGCATCGGTATGGGGCATGAACGATGTTACCCACCTCGGGCTGTTTGACATACCTCTGCTCTCCAACATTCCCAACATGGTCTACCTGGCCCCCACCAGCAAAGAAGAATATTTTGCCATGCTTCGCTGGGGAATGCAGCAAACAGGCCACCCCGTGGCCATACGTGTGCCGGGCAACGGCGTGATAAGCAGCAATGCACCCGTCGACACCGATTACAGCGACCTCAACCGCTACAAAACAACACAGCAGGGCGACACGGTGGCCATCATTGCCGCAGGCTCGTTCTACGCCCTGGGCGAGTCGGTCGCCGACCTGCTGCACAAGCAAGAGGGCATCACCCCCACTCTCATCAACCCGCGCTACCTCACCGGTATCGACGAGGCAATGCTCGACGGCCTGAAAAAGAACCACCGGCTGGTCGTTACGCTCGAAGACGGCGTACTCGACGGTGGTTTCGGCGAGAAGATTGCCCGCTACTACGGCCCTTGCGACATGAAGGTAAGCAACTACGGCGTACGCAAAGAGTTTGTCGACCGCTACGACGTATCGGAGCTGCTGGCCGCCAACCGCCTCACCGCTCCTCAAATCGTCGAAGACATTGCGTCGCTGCTGCATCAGGCGTAAACCGCTTTTAACCAAAAAGAGGAGGGGGCAACCAGCGACTGGTTGCCCCCTCTTGCTATCTCTGAAAGGAGGTTATCAATCGAAACAGTAAACCTCGGAGAGCGGCTTGCCGGCCCGGTCTTTGGGCGAAAGCAGCATCTGCTCTTCGGCAATGGGCCACTGGATACCCACCTGCGGGTCATTGAAGATGAGCGATGCCTCGGATTGGGGGGCATAGACATTGTCGACCTTGTAGACAAAGGTGGCCGTGGGGCTCAGCACCAGAAAGCCGTGAGCAAATCCGCGGGGGATAAAGAGCTGGCGGGCATTCTCCGACGAGAGTTCTACCGCCACATATTTACCAAAGGTTGGCGACGACTTGCGCAGGTCGACTGCCACGTCGAGTACACACCCTTCGATGACACGCACCAGCTTGGCCTGCGAGAACTCGCCCTTCTGGAAGTGAAGGCCGCGCAACACGCCGTAGGTGGAGCGAGACTCATTGTCCTGCACGAAATCGATTTTTCCCACATGCTGTTCAAAGAGGTCCTGACGATATGTCTCCATGAAATAGCCCCGGGCATCGCCGAATTTTTTCGGTTCGATGACATAGACTCCGGGAATCGATTGTTCTATAAATTCCATAATTATCTGTTTTTATGATTATTCGTCCTCGGCAAACATGGGATCCCAAGCAGGAAGCAGCGTAGGTTTCTGTTTGAGAATGTCCAGAATGTTCTGAGGCACATATTTTTTCTCCACCACAAGACGGAACATGTACTCGTCGAACCACTCGTCGGTCATCACCAGATGGCCCTTGTAACCCGACGCTGCCCCCCAGCTGTTTTCGAGGAGCCACTTGTCGGGCTTACCGTCGGCGTCGAGATTCACGGCCACAAGAGTCATGGCGTGAGAAGAACCGCTGGCAAAGGTCTGAATACGCTGCTTCTTGTCCATGCCGAATGTGGTACCCATGAGCGACTCGTAGTCGTAGTTCCGCAGGTCGAGGGTACCCTTCTTGGAGTCGAGATACTTGGCAACGTCGCACGAGAAGTACATGGCGGTGCTGTCCTTGATGGAGGCGATGGCCATGGCCTTGATATCCTCAACGGGGAGATTGATGTAGGTCCAGTTATAGCCGTCGTACATGTGCCGGTCATAATCTATCTCATACAGTTTGTAATAGGGACGCGACGGGTCGTTCATGAGCATGACATAGTCGCCGGTGAGGTCGTCGCCTATGTATTCGTCGTAAAACGACTTGGGGGTATAAGTCTTTGTCTCCACGGGATTGCCCTTGGCATCTTTACGGGTCCATGTAAACTCCATGGGAGGTTCGCCGAAAGCCAGTGCCAGCATACGGTAGACGGTCGTGAGCATCTCGGCCTTCTTCGCCTCGATAACCGAGACCTTGGTCTTGGCCGGCAACTCCCGCAACTGCAAACCGTACTCCCGCAATTTGAGTTTTATCAGGAAGGCGATGCGGGCCGTGTTGTTGGCACTGTATGTCTCGTTCATCACCTCACGGGGCACAAGGCCATACTTGCCGATGATGTCGGAAACGCCGGTAAACTGGCCGCCGTCACTCAGCGGATTCTTGAAGAGCCACTCCACCATCTTGTCGTCCATGGGACGGTTGCGGGTATCGATAACCCCCTGCAAGAAGAGGTTGGCTTTTTCGAGCTGGTCGTAAAAGAAACAGTAGACTTGCGAAAACTCGCACTCGGGCAGGTCGTGTTCGGCCATCATCTTGGCCCGCAGCACATTCATTCCCGAGAAGAGCCAGCAACGACCCGACGACTGCTGGTCGGTAATACCCTTGGTAGGTACCCGGTGGGAAAAATAGCCGTCGACCTCGGCACTCACATCGGCATTGGCTGCCAGTTTCTGAATATCGGTGCCGGCCAGAGCATTGCGCAAGGCCTTATCCTGAGCCGTGTATTTGTAACTGTCGCGCAAGCGGCCGAGCATTTCGGCATCGATACCGCCTGTGTTCTGGGCTTCACCGGCCGCTGCCGTAAAGGCAAGAAGGGCCCAAAGCATGATTTTCGGTATTCTCATATCGGTATGTGTTTAGGTTGTATAATCTTCTTTCTGCCAACAAAGATAAGAAAAGAGTATGAGTGACCCACATTTCTCTCTCAAAAAAAGCAGATGGGCCTTTTCACGACCGACGGAGAAACCCGTGAAATGAAATACACGCCCCGAATGTTCACGGTCGAGAGAGGTCGAAAAAAAGAGGGGGACGTACCTCAACGGTACGCCCCCCAATCCAACATATGTCCAAAACAACCTTAAAACCGACTGGTAACAAATAATAAGTCCGAACAGCACCACACCCACCGTTACAGTTTCTCCATCGAGGCCACAGCCCGACGGGGAAAAACTCGCGCAGAGATATCGCCAAGACATTGCATCTTCCCTTTTATCGGATGATGGGCAAAGAGCTGATCGCCATGACGTTCATACAGGAGAAACGCATATTCACCTGGTGTGCCTTCGAGACGGAAAAGCGGCGAATAGTGTCGTAACAGATACAAAAAGTCGACATCGCCTTCGTCGTAGAGACGTTCGTCGTAGCGGGGCAGCGCCATATCGCCATATACATTGTGGAAACAGAGCGTGCAGGAAGGATGTTCCCGAAGGAATGTACCCTGACGCTGCAATTTGTGCGCATCGGTCCAGCGTTCACTGTCGCGGCACACTATCGCATAACGGCCGCGTATCCCGGCACCGGATTGTCCGAAATCGAGGTAACGCCGGCGATTACGAAAGTATCGAAGCTTGTGTGGATATGCCAAAGCATAACGGCGGCACAGCGACCCGAGTTCGCCCGCATGGGTACGGTCTACAACAACCACCTCGGTAGCAAAGGTTGTCTCCTGCCGGCTCAACATGTCGAGACAGGCCTCGCAGTCGGCAGCCGTGCGGGCCAGCAGCACCACCGACACAAGCGGCGACAGACAGGCCGGGGAATAATTCGGTGAAGAAATTGACTTTTTCATACAAGAAAACGTTTAAATGCATCCGAAAGACGAAAGGTGGCAAGGTAACACCGGTTACTTTTTAGACAGGACACAACGGTACAGGTCGGCAAACGTTTCGGACCGACCCAAGTCGGCTGCTTCGAGATGCACCCGGTAGCGCTCTTCGATAAACGACGTAAGCGTTACTGCCAAAATCATGTTCCACTCACGAAGGTGCTTATAGGGTGTATCTGCCGACAAGTCATGCGGTGACGTACAGTAAAACAAGGGAGCAAGGATGCGTACAAATTCTGACTCTTCCATATCCGTTTCTTTTTATTTTAGAACGACATAGGGCGGTTTTTGTTCAAAAAAAGTCAGAGAAGAAACAGCCTCTCCATAAACCGTAATGGAGAACTATGGCCGGTTTGTCGGCAAAATAGGCCTGTTTATCTAATTTATGCCGGGAGGCCAATCTATTTATCTATCTTCACACTCGGAAAAAGGTGTCGTGATTTCGGTTAATACTTATATACCTTTTTCATCGAACTATTCTATATATTTTGGTTATGTGGCACTCTTTTCGTGAGAAACGGGTGCTGCTTTTTTATTGCAATATTGAGAAAGGGACAAAGAATCAGAGACTTTCGGCGATGGAAAGTATTTCGTGCGGAGTGTCGACCAAGTGACAAGCGCCAGCCTTTTCGAGCTCTTCGCGCGAGCGGAATCCCCAGGTAACTCCCACCGAACATATTCCGGCGGCTGCGGCTGTCATCATGTCAACACCCGAATCGCCCACATACAATGTCTCATTGGGCGTGAGAGCGGCAGCCGACAGAATGTCGTACACAATGGCGGGATCGGGTTTCACGGGTATACCCTCGCGCTGTCCCAGAACTGCCGTGAAACAAATCCCGGGGAAAAAGTGCGCCACCAGCTTCTCAGTAGCCTGCTGGTACTTGTTCGAAGCTACGGCCAGCGCCACACCACGCTGCTGTAAAGCGGTAAGAAGTTCGACAATACCGTTGTAAGGTGTCGTGTGGCAGGTATTGTGGCTGTTGTAATAGGGAACAAAGAAAGAACGCATGCGGGCAATGTTTTCATCCGTCCGTGCAGCTTCGGGCAAGGCCCGTTCAAACAGTTTGGCAATGCCGTTTCCCACAAACATATTATAGTCGGCGACAGGATGCTGCGGGTAGCCACACTGCATCAAAGCATAATTGGTGGCGTCGGCCAGGTCGCCAATGGTATTGAGTAACGTACCGTCCAAATCGAAAATCACCAGTCGTTTCATCGTTTCACGTTTTTGTTTTCGGAGGGCAAAAGTAGCTATAATTTTCGGTAAACGCCGGCTGCCTTTATGTCTATTTCAAGATTTGTGGTATTTCAAAAGTTTTTTTCAGCAACTTAAACAAGAGTTGCCGAAGCCGGCAACCGCCGGTTTCTCGCAAGCCGATGCGACACCAACGGCCGGCAGGGCCATGCCCATCGCCGCGACAAGCAACACCGCACGACAGGCGGTAAATGTTTTTTTGCGTTTTTTCGGAACCATGAGGCAAAAAACGGTTTCTCTTCTTCACCCAAAAGGAAACAGCGGCAAAAGAATAGAGCGAAACGATTTTACATTCTCAACTTTTGTAACTAACTTTGTTTGCTCAACAAATTATAGAAAAACGACTATGAACAAACTTTTCGACATTACGGGCCGCACGGTCGTCATGACTGGCGCCACCGGCGTTTTAGGCAGTTGCATCTCCAAATATCTGGCCAGCGAAGGAGCCATCATGATTGTCATGGGGCGTAACCGCGAACACGGCGAAGCTCTCGCCAAAGAAATTACCGATGCGGGAGGCCAGGCACTCTTCCTGGCTTGCGACGTACTCGACCGCCCTTCGCTCGAAAAGTGCCGCGACGAAATACTGAACCGCTACGGCCGCATCGATGTCCTCATCAACGCTGCCGGCGGAAACATGCCGGGAGCAACGATTCCCACCGACAAGACCTTCTTTGACATGTCGACCGACGACTTCAAGAAGGTAGTCGACCTCAACCTTCACGGCACGGTAATTCCCACCCAGGTATTTGCCGAAGACATGGCCAAGAGAGGAAATGGCGTCATCGTCAATTTCAGTTCCGAGTCGGCCCTCCGTCCCCTCACCCGCGTTGTGGGCTACACCTCGGCCAAGGCCGCCGTACAGCAATTTACCAAGTACATGGCCGTAGAGATGGCCACGAAGTTCGGCGAAGGTATTCGCGTGAACGCCATCGCCCCCGGCTTCCTGGTGTCCAACCAGAACCGGAAGCTCCTCTTCAATGAGGACGGCCCCCCCACTCCCCGTACCGCCAAGATTCTGGCCGGCACTCCCATGAACCGGTTTGTGGAGAGCGATGAGCTGCTGGGCGGCGTGTTCT
>CAJLYN010000034.1 GCA_905210875.1 uncultured Bacteroides sp.
GTCGTCGGTACAAAGCGACGAGCCGAAAAGAACTCGTACAAAATCGGTAAAACGCAACAGCAGTAGCAGCCGAAGTGCTGCCCCCACCTACTCGGTGCGCCGTACCCGATAACACATATAAATACACATTTCCCTTCACAGCGGCCTATATCTATGGAAGATATAGGCCGCTGCGCATGAAACGGCTCTTGTGATAAAAAAGGTAAAACCGTATCCGTTACCAAAAGAATAGCTACATTTGTAGTCTCCCGATTACTATAGGTGAGGAAAATTCAAACGTACAGAAAACGGAACAATCGACTCGTATGAAAAAAATCATCAATCCCTGGTTGCACAAGGAGGGCTATTACTGCTTCGGCTGTGCCCCCGGAAATGAGGCCGGCGTAAAAATGGAATTTTATGAAGAGGGCGAAGAAGTCATCAGTGTATGGAAACCCAAAGCCCAATATCAAGGATGGATCAATACCTTGCATGGCGGTATCCAGGCCGTTCTGCTCGACGAAATATGTGCCTGGGTGATTTTGCGCAAATTACAGACAACCGGCGTTACCTCAAAAATGGAAACCCGTTACCTGAAATCGGTCGACACGACCGACCCATACATCATACTGCGCGCCCACATTGTCGAACAGCGGCGCAACATCGTCATTCTCGAAGCGACCATACACAACCAAAAGAATGAACTCTGCACCAAAGCCATCTGTACCTACTTTACTTTCTCGCCCAAGAAAGTACACGATGAGATGCGTTTCCTTGGCTGTGAAACCGAGGAGGGCGATTACACACTCGAATCATTGCTCAAATAGTCCCAAACCAAAAAGCATTTACTCATAAACTACAAAATAGCGTCGCCAGCCTTAAATCTAGCGACGCTATTTATATGAAACGGAGTCGAAAAAGATTAGTAGGCCTTCTCCTCACCATGCAACATATTGGCAACGGTCTTGAACATAATGCGTATGTCGAGCCAGAAACTCCAATGCTCGATATACCAGATGTCGGCCTGTACCCGACCAGCCATCTCAAAAAGCTCTTTGGTTTCTCCACGGAAACCGTTGACCTGAGCCCAACCGGTAATACCCGGCTTGACAAAGTGGCGCACCATATAGCGGTCGATAAGCCGCGAATACTCTTCGTTGTGCTTGAGCATGTGCGGACGTGGCCCCACCAGACTCATGTCGCCCTTGAATACATTGATGAACTGGGGTAACTCGTCGATATTGGTACAACGCAAGAAATTCCCCACCCGGGTCTTGCGGGGATCGTCTTTAGTTGCCTGCAATGTGTCGCACTGAGTATTGACTTTCATGCTGCGGAACTTGATACACTCAAAGACTTTCCCATCAAGGCCGTTTCTCTTCTGCTTGAAATAGACAGGGCCTTTCGACGAGAGTTTTATGGCTATTCCCACAAATATGTAGATAACGGGATAAAGGGTACAGAGGAAAAGACCAGACACGATAATGTCAAACAAACGTTTCTCAAAACGCTTTCCGAGACTGCTCAACGGTTCGCGGCGTATAGCCAGTACGGCCACATCATCGAAAGTCTCCGTCACCATATTACGTTTCAGGTAGTTACGCATGTTTGGAACGCTGTAAAAGCGTATGAGATTTCCCTCACAATAGTCGATGATGTGCAATATATCGGCAGCACGGTCGGAGGAAAGTCCACAATAGAGCTCACCCACATTCTTATGGTTGGCAAGCCAAGTCAGAGTATCGGCCACATTTCCCAACTTGACTACCCCAACTGGAAAACCATTCAATTCCTTGTCGGTAAAGACTCCTATGAGATTGTAACCCATAAAAGAAATCTGCATCTTTTCGGCAATCTCTTTGAGGTTGTCACCCTCGCCTACAATCACCACATTGACAATATCCCGTTTTCTAACACGTAAATTTTGCACCATACGACGTAGCAACAGTCGTTCAAGCGAAAGAAAAGCGAATAAAAACACATAATATACCAACATGATTTTCCATGAGGCCAACAATGTATTGTTGATATATGACAAGAATGCAATAATAAGAAAATGATCGATGACAATACGTGCGACACGTGCCATAACGTTCTCAACTTGCACAATACGATTGAACAAGACAACGCCTACCAACCTGAAACAGATAAGGTAAAAAACATTCATGGTTATCCAACTATCTGTATCGGTCAAATCGACGACATACCACGAAAGACTATTACCTACCAGATAGAGAAGTACATACAATCCATTGACAACCAAAAGATCGGCAAGTAACACAATAAACAGATAATATGGATAATTCCGGGTCGACGAGTAACTGTTAAGCATATAAAAAAATTTTCATGGATTTTCCTGAATAATTTTTTATTCGGAAACATAAAATTTTGTTTTATTAAAAACAATTAAATACCCCATCTTGTTGAAAAGACATAGTATTTTTTATTACCCCCCTTTGACAAAATTTCATATAAACTGATTTTAAACTCTATTGCATATAAACAAATGTACAACCCTGAAAAGATTTTCACAAGAGAATCGCCATATTTCAGCAAAAATTTTTTCCAAAGATTTTCTCACTTGACAGAGTAAAGTTTAAAATTTCGCCGTCATTTCTCTTTCAGAAACAGCACTCTACATTTTGAAAAAGCAAAAAAAGAGAAACTAAATTAAAGCGAATTTGTGTAGACGATTTATAATAACGATATATGTAAAAGTCGAAAAAAGTATAAAGATAGGCATATATTGCCCCTGTGTTATCGCTTTTCTCGGAATAAATCGCTATCTTGGCTACAAAACAACGCATACCCGAATCAATAGGGTGAGAGAAAATCCCCGCAATATGAAAAATCAAGTTGAAATCATCTGTAAAAATAACGGAAAAATACTCCTCGTTGATGAAGGCACACCGCTCATCGATATTTATAAAATGGCCGGAGTGGAATTGCCATACGACGTATTGTGTGCACAAGTAAACAATCGCACCAGAGACTTATCGTACAGGGTGTATCAACCCAAGCAAGTCCACTTTGCCGATGCCACCCACATCATGGGAATGCGTATGTATGTTCGTTCCCTATGTTTCGTGCTGTATAAAGCTGTAACCGAGCTGTTTCCAGGTACCCGGTTGCGTATTGAGCACTCTGTATCGAATGGATATTTCTGCTGTCTGAATCAACGAGAAGAGATTCCCGAATCGACGGTAAAGCTACTGAAAGAACGTATGTCCGAGATTATCAAAAAAGACCTGCCTTTTGATCGTATTCAATCGACTGCCGATGTAGCTACCGCCCGCTTTAAGGAGCAAGACATGGAAGACAAAATCGACCTTATTGAAACCTTGCATCCGCTATATGCCACTTACTATCGGCTCGGCAATCTCTATGACTTTTATTACGAATACTTGTTACCATCAACCGGATATCTGAAAGTATTTGACCTCATAAAATATCACGACGGCATGTTGCTCATACCGCCTAAAAGAAAAAATCCGAACGAACTGGCCGATGTCATCGTACAAGACAAAATGTTCAATGTATTCAAGGAAAATCTTAAAATAAGTGAAATCGTAGGCCTCAACAACGTAGGTGACATGAACCGGGCCATACTGCGACATAACTCGGGCGACCTGATAAAGGTAACGGAAGCCCTGCACGAAAAACAGATATCGCGCATTGCCGACCAGATTACCGCCCGCCACAACAGCGAAAAGGGCGGAGCTCGCATCATACTCATTTCGGGGCCCTCTTCTTCGGGAAAAACGACCTTTTCCAAGCGGTTGTCGATACAACTTATGACCAATCTGCTCATACCCATCACCATATCGCTCGACAACTACTTCCTCGACCGGGAACAGACCCCTCGCGACGAGAAGGGCGACTACGACTATGAGTCGCTTTACGCTCTCGACCTGGAGTTGTTCAACAGTCAGCTCAACGACCTGCTCCAAGGGAAGGAAGTGAGCCTGCCCACTTACAATTTCGAGACCGGAAAGAAAGAGTTCCGGGGCAACACCTTGAAGATGAAAGAGTCCGACGTACTGGTACTGGAAGGCATACACGCATTGAACCCCGCCTTGACCCCCCATATCGATGAACGGCAAAAATTCCTTATCTACGTATCGGCCCTCACCACCCTCTCCATCGACGACCACAGCTGGATACCTACGGCCGATAACCGACTGCTGCGCCGCATCATCAGAGACGAAAAGTACCGCGGTACATCGGCTCAAAAAACCATAGCCCGCTGGGCCAGCGTAAGGGCTGGCGAGGAGAAATGGATTTTTCCATACCAGGAAAACGCCGATGCCATGTTCAACTCGTCGCTGCTCTTTGAGCTGGCTGTCATCAAGCAACAGGCCATGCCCGCCCTCATGTCGGTTCCCGAAAACTGCCCCGAATACGATACCGCCAAACATCTGCTGAAACAACTCTACTACTTCCTGCCTCTCGACGAGAACGAGATACCCTCGACATCGCTGCTGCGGGAATTTCTCGGAGGCAGCAGCTTTATATACTGATAGCCAGATGAAAAACAACGACATAGAGGCTATCTTCACCGACTTCGGCGGCGTATTGCTTCACCTCGAATTTGAACGCTGCTTCGAAGCCTTCCGACAACTGGGTGTTCAATCGCCAGAAACGATACTGTTCCACACGCCCGCATTTGCTCAAACCATGCGGAAACTTGAAACCGGCGAAATAGATGATGGAGACTTCTTCATGGCTCTGCGCGACATGCTGCATCTCAATGCCGACGAAACAGAAATACGCCGGGCCTGGAACCTGATTATCGGCGACATACCCCGCTATAAACTGAATGTTTTACGCAACATACGCCGACACTGCCGGCTCTACATGGTGAGCAACACCAACGCCCCACACTTCGACTATACCCGCCAAACGCTGTTTCGGGAAGAGGGGCTGACCGTCGACGACTACTTCGACAAGCTTTACCTCTCACACGAAATACACGCTCTGAAACCAGATGCCGACTTTTACGAAAAAGTGATACAAGACAGCGGAGAAGAACCGTCGAAAAGCCTATTTCTCGATGACCTTGCCCCCAACATAGAGGGGGCACAACGGGCAGGATTCAAGACTTGCCTCATCGACCCGGACGAAGACCTCGACAAAAAGATAGCCGATTTATTGGCATAATAGGATAAAAATGGCTACCTTCGTTTTTGGAATTGAATCTCAACAAGAGGGAATCCATGCTCAGACAAGAACAAAAACTCCAACAACGACAGACCCTATCTCCCCAACAAATACAGGCAATCCGACTTCTTGAATTGCCTGAGATAGAACTGGAAGAGCAAATACGACAAGAACTCATCGACAATCCCGCCCTCGATGAGGGTGAAGCTCCTACGTCGGCCGAAGAGGAGAACGAGATAAGCCACCAAGAAGAGGAAACCGAAACTGCCAACGAAAGCGCCGAAGATCTGCTGTTGGGTGATTATAACAACGATGACGACATCCCCTCGTATATCGACCGGGAACTTCCCGGAGAAAACACCCCTCGTGAAGAGATTCCCGTATCGGGAGGCACTACCTTCCACGATTATCTGTTGGAGCAACTGCGCCTGAGAGAACTGTCGGAAGAAGATAAACAGATTGCCGAATACATTATCGGAAATATCGACGACAACGGCTACCTGCAACGTACCTTGCCGGCCATATCAGACGACCTGATGTTCCAAGTCGACATGAATGTTCCGGTCGAAAAGTTGAACGAATTGCTGCAAATCATTCAAGATTTCGACCCGGCCGGCGTCGGAGCCTCGGATTTGCAAGAGTGCCTCAAACTTCAACTCGAACGCCGACGCGGTACCGACGCCGCACAGTTGGCCTATGAAATCATAGACAAGGCATTCGAGGCTTTCAGCAAACGTCACTACGACAAGATTCAAAAGCAGTTTGGCATCACCGAAGAGCAATTGAAAGAGGCCATACAGGAAATCGCCCAGCTCAACCCCAAACCGGGGAGCAGCTGGAACGACACTTTTACCGAGAGTCTCACCCACATCAGTCCCGACTTTATTGTCGACGAAAACGATGGCGAACTGACACTCACGCTCAACAACAGCCACATACCAGCCTTGCGCATCAGTCGCGATTACAACGAGATGCTGAACGACTACACCGGCAACAAGGCCAACCAAACGCGGGAAAAACGCGACGCTTTGCTCTTTATCAAGCAGAAAATCGACGCGGCACAATCGTTTATCAATGCCATACAGCAACGGCAACAGACCTTGTTGGCCACCATGCAGGCCATACTCGACCGACAACGCGACTTCTTCCTCACGGGCGACGAAAGCCGCCTGCGCCCCATGATTCTGCGCGACGTCGCCGAACAGACGGGATATGACATATCGACCATATCCCGTGCCACCAGCAACAAGTATGTGCAGACCCCCTTCGGCATCTACCCGCTGAAATTCTTCTTCTCGGAATCGATGCAGAACGATTCGGGCGAAGAATTTTCATCGCGGGAAATCAAGAAGATTCTGCAAGAAAGCATCGACAACGAAGATAAGCGGGCCCCTCTCACCGACGACAAGTTGTGCGAACTGCTGAAAGAGAAGGGCTATGCCATTGCCCGGCGCACGGTGGCCAAGTACCGCGAGCAGCTGGGGCAACCCGTAGCTCGACTCAGAAAAGTCATATAACACGCTCATGAAAAAAACGGCTCAAATCATATCGTACCTGTTTCACCCCTACCTCCTTCCTCTATACGGAGGTATCATCATCGTATCGTGCAGTTTTCTCGAAATACTTCCGCTCTACTTCAAACTGCTCATCGTGGGTGGAATCTTTTTATTCTCCGGCATTCTGCCGATACTGTTTCATATCACCTTATCGCTCTTCTACCTGAACAAAAGCGAAAAGAAACCTTATATAAGACTTACCAAGATATTGCTGTACACGGTATTTCTTGTTTTCTCAGCCATCTATGTATACCGGCTCAATCTGCCCTTCTGGGCACAAGGATACCTGGCAGGAGCCGCATTCTCATCGGCCCTGATATGGATAATCAACATACTCGGGTGGCGCATCAGTTTCTTCATGAACGCCTTAGGAGCGCTCATGGGTCTTGTCATCACCTTGCAATTTGCCAATATGGCCATACCCGTAGGAGTATTTGTGGCACTGATTATTGTTACCGGCATGATGGGAACAGCCCGACAGTTGCTCGACCGCAACACGCTCGCTCAGGTTCTAACCAGCTGGGCCTGCGGGTTCTTTGGAGTACTTCTCATCAATCTAGTATTTAAGTATCACTTGTTATCACTATAACTATTCAACATGAATCCCATCGTAAGTATTATCATGGGCAGCACATCAGACTTGCCCATCATGGAAAAGGCAGCCCAGCTGCTCAACGATTTTGAAATTCCGTTTGAGATGAATGCTCTCTCGGCACACCGCACTCCCGAACAGGTAGAGGAATTTGCCAAGAATACCGAGGCTCGCGGCATCAAGGTCATTATTGCCGCCGCCGGTATGGCTGCCCATCTGCCTGGTGTCATTGCCGCCTCAACCCCGCTGCCGGTCATCGGCGTACCTATCAACTCATCGCTCGACGGCATGGACGCACTCCTTGCCATCGTACAGATGCCCCCGGGAATACCCGTAGCAACCGTCGGCATCAACGCCGCCCTCAATGCCGCCATTCTGGCCGTACAGATGCTCTCGCTCGGCGACGAACAAATTGCCGACAAACTGAAAGCCTACAAAAAAGGGCTGGCAAAAAAAATCGTCGATGCCAACGAGAAACTGGCCCAGGTAAAATACACTTTCAAAACCAACTGATTTCCTGCAACTGCACCGATTGTCGATCCCGAACACTTTTGATAAGAGAAGAAATTTTCCCGGGAGAGACAATCGGTCTCTCTTTTTTCTTACGCCATGGACTTTTTCAACTACAAGCGCCGCCATACCACCGAAGTCCACATCGGAACAACCCCTTTGGGTGGCGATAACCCCATACGCATACAGTCGATGACCAATACCCCCACACAAGATGTGGAAAAGAGTGTCGAACAGTGCATACGCATCATCGAAGCCGGTGCCGACTATGTGCGGCTCACCGCACAGGGCACCCGGGAGGCCGAGAGTCTGGCAGCTATCGAAGATGAACTGCATCGGCGCGGCTACCATACCCCGCTGGTGGCCGACATACACTTCAATCCACATGTTGCCGAAGTGGCGGCCACCATTGTCGAGAAAGTGCGCATCAACCCCGGCAACTTCGTCGACAGCGCCCGCACGTTCAAGCACATCGATTATACCGATGAAGAGTATGCCGCCGAGTTGCAACGGCTGCGCACACGGTTTATCCGGCTGCTCGACATCTGTCGTGAGCATCACACGGCCATACGCATCGGGGTGAACCACGGGTCGCTCTCCGACCGCATCATGAGTCGTTATGGCGATACCCCCGCAGGCATTGCCGAGTCGTGTATGGAGTTTCTCCGCGTATGTCGCGACGAGTCATTCCCCGATGTGGTCATATCGATAAAAGCATCGAACACCGCCGTTATGGTCAAATCGGTAAGGCTGCTGCTGGATGCCATGGAAAAAGAGGAGATGCACTATCCGCTTCATCTGGGAGTAACCGAAGCCGGCGAGGGAGAAGATGGCCGCATCAAATCGGCCGTAGGCATAGGCACTCTTCTGGCCGACGGTATCGGCGACACCATACGGGTTTCGCTGAGCGAAGCTCCCGAAGCCGAGATACCCGTGGCCCGCAAGTTGGTCGACTACATCACGGCACGCGCCGGGCACCCGTCCATCCGGGGTGAGAAAGCCGAAGGCTACGATGCCCTGCGCATGGAGCGCCGGCCAAGCCTTGCGGTCGGCAACATAGGGGGTGGAAAGGTTCCGGTTACCATAGCCGACAGAACCGACGGGAAAGAACCGACTGCCGACTATACATTGACTCACGATGCCGAGGGGCATGCGTTTATCACGGCCAGCAACGAACCCTCGAAACGTTTCCCGCTGTTTGGCACGGACGAACTGGACCGGCTCGCGACATGCTCGGCGGAACAGAAATTTCTGCAACTCTCCTACGCCGAACTCAACGAGCGCGTGTGGACAGCCCTGTCGCAAACGCAGGGGCTGGTTGTCGTCCTCACCTCACAGCACCTCAACCCCGTGGGCGAATGTCGGGCATTCTTCCACGCATTGCTCAACCGCGATTGCCCCGTACCGGTCGTTGTGCGGCTCTCCTACAACGACTCACAGCTCGAAGATTTGCAGCTGAAATCGGCCGCCGATTTCGGAGCCCTGCTGCTCGACGGTTGGGTCGACGGCATATGGCTCAGTCACACAGGCGAAATTCCTGCTCACAAAATCACCGCCTGCATGTATGGTATACTGCAAGCCTCCCGCCAACGCATGAGCAAGACCGAGTATATCTCCTGCCCGGGCTGTGGCCGCACCCTGTTTGACCTGACACAGACCATCGCCCGCGTAAAAGCCGCAACATCGCATTTGAAGACCTTGAAAATAGGCATCATGGGCTGCATTGTAAACGGCCCTGGTGAAATGGCCGATGCCGACTACGGGTATGTGGGAGCAGGCCGCAACCGCATCAGCCTCTACAAGGGAAAAACCTGTATCGAGAAAAACATTCCCGAAGAGGAGGCCGTAGAACACCTCATCGCCCTCATCAAAAAAGAGGGCGACTGGACAGAGCCGTAAACTTTCGCCCCCGGTTATCGGTTAACAATAAAACATAAACATTTCTGATATGACTCTTGGCAAAACGTTTCTTCCACTTCTGACGGCAGCCCTCCTGTCGCTGCAAGTACTTCCCTCAGAAGCCTGCACCGGCATCACCCTGAAAACGGCAGCCGGCAACTCCATTGTAGCCCGCACCATCGAATGGGGCGGCAGTAATCTCACCAGCCGATATGTCGTCGTGCCCAGAGGACACGCTCAGACGTCGTATCTGCCCGACGGGAAGAAAGAGGGTATGACATTTCTGGCCCGGTATGGATATGTGGGACTGGCTGTCGAACAAGACGAGTTTGTAGCCGAAGGGCTCAACGAGGCAGGATTGTCGGCAGGACTTTTCTATTTCCCCGGCTACGGACAGTATGCGCCCTACGACCCGGCTTTGAAATCGAAGAGTATCGCCGACCTGCAACTGGTATCGTGGATTCTCGGCGAATGTGAGACGGTCGATGATGTAAAAAATGCCGTAAACCGAGTTCGGGTTATCTCCATCGACCCGCGGGCCTCGACCGTACACTGGCGTTTCACCGATGCCAGCGGCCGACAGGTCGTACTGGAAATTATCGGCGGGAAAGTACAATTCTACGACAGCCCTCTGGGCGTGCTTACCAACTCACCCGACTTTACCTGGCAGATGACACACCTCAACAACTACGTCAACCTTGCTCCCGGCACAAGCCCGGCCCACAAACTGGGCAACATTACGCTCTCGTCGTTCGGCGCGGGCAGCGGTATGCTCGGACTGCCGGGCGATATCACTCCCCCGTCGCGATTTGTACGGGCCGCTTTTTACCAAGCTTCCGCTCCGGTACAACAGAATCCCGAGCAGACGGTGCGCCAGTGTTTCCAGATACTCAATAATTTCGACATTCCCATCGGCATCGAATTTTCCGAGGGCGAGACACCCACCGATATTCCCAGCGCCACCCAATGGACCTCGGCTACCGACCCGACAAACCGCAGGATTTACTACCGCACGATGTACAACAGCCTCATACGCTGCATCGACTTGAAAAGCATCAATTTCGGGAAAGTCAAATATCAGGTAAAACCACTCGACAAAGTCGACCAGCAACCCATAGAACAAATCTCCATAAAATAAGCAAAAAGGGGGCCGAGAATAATTTTCTCGGCCCCCTTTCCATATCTAAACTTCTACTTACTCTCCCAGATAATACGAGGGCACAGGAGCCTGTGGATAGCCCATGGAACGATGGGCCACATAATTGCGGTAGAGCGGATCCTGCATGAGTGTAACCCGACGGTCTCGGGCCGGAATATTGGTGGTGTAGATGCGTATCTCACCCGGCAGTGCCGTAACCACCTCTTCGCGCCAATCGCCATAGAGGTCGGCAATCATCAGAATATCGCCCTCTATGCCTTGCGTCAGCGTCTCACCCTGCCACTTGACCACACTCTGTGCCCGGCCATGCGACGAAGAGCTGGCACCCCATCGGTTGTCATCACCCGCAAAGGTCTCCCGCAGCAGGTCGGCATCCCACCAAGCCCAGTTGCGGCAAGGCGGCACGCCTTCGTTTTTACTGAGATAGGTACCATCGGCAGCCAACAGATACTTATCGGTACTACCTCCTTTTCTGTCTTCACGAGCAAAACATTCAAGACCGGGGTGCGTAGCATCGATATCAGCTACCATACCATCGCCCACATGGAAGGTCTTATGCCCGATATTCCATATCTGTTGTCCGGTGCGGGCATCGACCATGCATACACCACGTCCATTGTCGTGCCACGGTTCAATGCAAAGGAACACCTCCATACCGGGGCGGGCAGGATCGATGTCGGTAAGATAGACTTTATCGGGGTGACCCAGTCCGGCCGACCACAACAAGGTACCGTTGTCGTCGAGCATACACGAGCCCAATAACATTTCGTCGCGACCATCACCGTCAACATCGCCGCAAACCATACTGTGAGCTCCCATACTGCGGACAATTGGGTTCTCTTCATCACCGTCCCAGCGCCACGCACGTTCGAGTTTCGTACCGTTGAGCTGCCAGGCATCGACCACCATGAGCTTATAGGTTCCGCGGCAGGCCAGGATATAGGGGGTCTTTCCATCGAGAAAGGCCATGCCTATCTGGTTACGGTTGCGGCGGATGAGGTTACCGTAACGGAAGTTACGTTCGGGCCAATCAACCCGGGCTATCTCATGACCGGTCATTCCGTCGAGTACCGAAAGATACTCTTCACCGGTATCGACACGCCCCTTGGCATCGCGCTGCACATCGTCGGGAGCGGTTTTCAAAGCCACTTCGGCCTTTCCGTCGCCGTTGAAATCATAGACCACATAGGGCGAATACCAGATACCGGGCTCGATACCCTGCCCCAGGTCTTTCGACCACAAGAAGGTACCATCGCTGAGATAGGCCTCTATCTGATAGGTTTTTCCGTTAAGGTCGCCAGGCATTCCGGGGTCGACATTGCTATCGGGTGTGCGCACGATATAATCGTAGACGCCATCGCCGTTCAGGTCGGCCACAGCCACTTTTCCGGCCTTGACCGACCGGTTGAGTTTTATCGAGCGATAATTCTTGCCACTCTCGGGAGAATAAGCGACAAAAGCCGACTTGTCAAGAGTTTTGCCCTTGCGGTCGACAGCCACCACTTGATAACTGGCCTCACCGGCAACCGGCGAAAGGTCGACAAAATCGGTCGTCGCTTTCAGAGGCTTGCGATTGAGTTTCTTTGTTTTTCCATTGACTTGACGATACACATTGAACGCCACGTCAGGGGCATCGCTTTGGAGTAGTCGCCAGGAGAGATAGAGGGAACCCTCTTTTTGCCCCGGCACAAGAGTTAGTCCGCGGTCGAGAGTTTCGCTCACGCGAGTTAAAGCAAACCCTTCGACAAGAGGTTTTGGTTCGTGCGAAGGATCCAGTATTTCATAATAATAGTTCCTTTCGCGAGAGTCCTGCGCATACGCACCGGCTGCCAATGTACTCAACACCATGACAACAAATGCCATTCGATTCATGTTTTTCATATAAGTATACTTTCGGTTAAATTAGTCTTGATATTTTTGGTAAAGACTTTTGTTAAACAAATGTAACGAAATACTACCTCGCAAATACCATTCAAAATAATAATTTTTGTTAACCGACACCTGTCACAATGACAGAGAGCACCTCTTATTGAAGAGTCCTGTTGAATGATTCAGATTGCATTGCTGATAAACTTTTTGTTCGGTCACTTGTTTTTAGGAGACAAACATAATCTTATCTAAACACCTATTATCATGATGGAAATGACAACAATCTCCTTTTGGGGCAAAAGCCGCTATTGGTGGGCTGTTTTATTGATTGGCATACTGTTGATTCCGTGTGGAATTTGGCTGGTAGCCAGGCCGTTTACCGGATTTTCGGTCATATCGTCGCTATTGGGCTGGGCCTTGATTGTGCTCGGCATTCTCGAACTTATCATTTCGAGCGACACCGGCCGGCGGGAACGGGGCTGGGGCTGGTGGATAGCCGGCGGTATTCTCGACATTCTCATCGGATTTCTGCTGGTCGGCCTGATAGATTTTTAAGGTCGTCAGACCCTGCAGATTTTCAAGGAACGAATCGCCGAGCCCTGTGTAAATACTCCAATATTTGTTCAACAGCTTCTTCGCAATCTTCTGCACGACCACAATCGAAATCGGGATCAGCGGTACGCAGATCAGAAGGATCACACTCGCTTTCATGCTCACCCGGCAGAGGATGGCGAACAGCGTGAGCGGTGCGAGCTGGCTGTAAAACAGCTGCGGCAGATACTTTCCAAAGTATGTTTCGAGCTGCTCCACACCTTCGGTGGACACCTGTACGACCTCTGAGGAAGACACCTGCTCGCTGTACGATGCACCGAGCTTCAGCATTTTTTCATAAATTTTTTCGCGCAGAATCCGCTTCACATCCACACACGCAAGATACGACGACCGCGCGCCCATCCGCTCGCAGAAAAAGCGGATCACAACAACAATTGCCAGTGTAAAAATCGTCCGTTTCACAGCCGCTGCCGTTACCGCACCATACACGACCCGTTCCAGCAGATCGGCGACCGTAAATACCGCGATCACCTGCGACAGAAGCGCCGTCCACTGCCACAGAATCGTGTACACGATATACTTTTTTGCGTGGGACAACAGCCCCACCAGTCTTGTTTTAATCATAAGTACCTCTCTTTTATGCTTTTGCTTTTCGCTTCTCTCTCATGCTGCAGATTAAATGCCAGATAGCTAAAATCGGATGATACAGCAGCATCCTCGGCCCCGAAAACCGCATAACGGCGCGGATCTTTTCCCGCATTTCCGGCTTGTAGCAGTGTACTTTGCAGTTTGCGCAGAATGTTTTCTGTTCCATGAAGGGACATTTCTGGCTCCGCTGTTTTGCATAGTCCGCTAATTTCTGACATTCCGGACACATCCCGCCGGATGCATTCCCCTCTTTTCCATGGTTCTTCCGGCAGTACAGGCGGATCATCTCTTCCACGACGTACTGTTCTTTCTGCCGCTTTTTTTCTACTTTGTTCATTTTGTTTCTCCTAGGATATGATCTTCTGTTTTTACGGTTTTGACCTGCAGGAAGAAATACAAAATATGGCACATCCATACCACAGCAATACAGATTCTTCCGATCGGCATATTTTTCATGCAGAGAAAACCGATCGCCATCACAACGGTCACCATTCCGATAATTTTCAGTTTTGTTCCAAGCGTCATGGCTCTTTCCTGCACAAAGCTGTCCAGATGTTTTTTGTAAAGACCGGTTGACAGAAACCAGGTATGTAACTTTTCCGAGCTCTTTGCAAAGCAGAATACGGTTGCCATATAAAGCGGCACGGTCGGCAGGATCGGCAGAACGATACCGATCGTTCCAAATGCCAGGCACAGAAATCCAAGCAGCATCCAGATTATATTCATCGGGTTTTTCTTCATCTCTTTATCCTTTCTTGTTCATCACAGAAGTTATTTTTCTCTTGGCGGAAGCCGGTAATCCTGAATGGCTACCACAGGACTTCCGTTCACACGTGTTACCATCAGATGTACGCCATACAGTTTCTGAATGCTTTCTTCTGTGATCACCTGATCTGGAGCACCTTCGATCGCCACATGACCGCCCTGCAGACCGATGATCTTGTCAGAAAAATAAATGGTCTGGTTGATGTCATGCAGAACCATAACGATCGTGATGTCGAATTCTTCATTCAGTTTTTTGACCAGTTCCAGGATCTCCAGCTGATAGCGGATATCCAGATAAGTGGTCGGCTCATCCAGGAACAGAAGTTCGGTATTCTGTGCCAGTGCCATGGCGATCCAGACTCTCTGTCGCTGTCCGCCTGAAAGCCTTCCGATCTCAC